>CAOJHG010000010.1 GCA_948435975.1 uncultured Oscillibacter sp.
ACAGAAGGTACAGGGATGTGCTGCTCTTACCATGTCCGCCGGAGCTTCACAGAGGGAGAGGCGATCCCTATTGGGCAGCCCTTCCCCAACCGGGAGATTCTGCTGCTCACCGAGGATGGAAGGCTGGCGGGACGCGGCGAGGAAGGAGAAATCTGCATCCGCGGCACTTCTCTGGCTCTGGGCTACTACAATGACCCGGAACGTACACGGGAAGCCTTTGTGCAGAACCCCTTGAATACCGCCTATCCAGAGCTGATTTATAAGACCGGCGATATTGCGCGCCGCAACGAGGATGGCGACCTGGTTTTCGTCTCCCGGAAGGATTATCAGGTGAAGCACATGGGGCACCGCATTGAGTTCAGGCGACGATGCTTCCCGGCGTGCAGATGGCGGCGTGCATTTATGACGGGAAAAAGGGTAAAATCATTCTATATTACATGGGGGAGTCTGGAGAACGGGACGTACTGGCTCAGTTAAAAATGAAGCTGCCCCGCTACATGCTGCCTCAGAAGATTTTTAAGCGGGAGGCCCTGCCCTTCACGGCGAATGGAAAATTAGACCGGAAGACGCTGAAAAGCGAGTATGAAGCCGGTTGAAAGATTGGAAAGGATTGGAATGTTATGAAAGAATTGCTGGAGATTTTGAACGACCTGCATCCTGACGTGGATTATGAGACGGAAGAGCATCTGGTGGACAATATGATTCTGGACTCCATGGACATCGTCAGCCTGATTTCGGAGATCAGCGAGACCTTTGACGTGACCATCACCGCTAAGGACATTGTGCCGGATAATTTCAACTCGGCTAAGGCACTGTTTGCTCTTATTCAGCGGTTGGAAGACGAGGACTGACGGGACGGTATATGCTGTTTACATCCTATGCGTTCCTTGGCTTTCTGCTTGTCCTGATTCCGGCATACTACCTGATTCCTAAAAGATGGCAGTGGCCGCTGCTCCTGGCGGCCAGCTATCTCTTTTATGCGGCGGCAGGGATCAAATTCCTGGCATACATCCTGGTCACCACTGTTACGGTCTACGCCGCCGCCTGCTTGATGGAGGACAATCTCCTGCGGCAGAAAGCGTATGTCAAGGCCCGCAAGGAGGAGCTGAGCCGGGAGGAGAAGAAAGCGTATCAGGACAGCCAGAAGCGCATCCGGCTGCGGTGGCTGACGGCGTGCCTGCTACTGAACCTGGGGATTTTGGCGGTAGTGAAGTACGCCAATTTCGTCATTTCCAACATCAACGGCGTCCTGTCTGCCTTCAGCGGGGCGGGACGGTTGTCTTTTATGACCCTGGCGCTGCCGATGGGCATTTCCTTTTATACCTTCCAGGCTATTGGCTACTTGGTGGACGTCTACCGGGGAACTGTGCCGGCTGAGCGGAACCTGTTGAAATTCGGACTGTTTATTTCCTTTTTCCCCCAGTTGGTACAGGGACCCATCAGCCGTTTTGGAGATCTTTCAAGGACCCTGTGCGAGCCCCACACCTGGGATGGGAGACGGGTGAGCTTCGGCTTGCAGCGGATGCTGTGGGGCTACTTCAAGAAGATGGTTATTGCGGACCGGGTTCTGGCGGGGGTTTCCACCATCGTTGGCAGTCCCGAGACCTACGGCGGCGCTTATGCCTTGGTGGGGATGCTGCTCTACACCCTGGAGCTTTACGCGGACTTCACCGGCGGCATTGATATTACCATCGGCGTTTCGGAAGCGCTGGGCGTCGTCGTCCAGGAGAATTTCCACCGGCCTTATTTCTCCAAGTCCTTGAAGGAATACTGGCGCCGGTGGCATATTTCCATGTGCAATTGGTTCCGGGACTACATTTTCTATCCCGTCTCCACCAGCAAGCCCATGCAGAAGCTCTCCAAGTTTACCCGCAGGCGCTTTGGCGAACGGGCCGGGAAGCGGGTCCCGGTGTATCTGTCCACCTTTACCGTCTGGCTTGCCACCGGTGTTTGGCACGGGGCTAGCTGGAATTTTATTGTATGGGGCCTGGCGAATTGGGTCGTTTTGATGGCCTCCGAGGAACTGGAGCCGCTTTATGGGAAGTTTCATGGGCGGTTCCGCGTGGAAGGGAAGCTGTGGTACAAGATTTTCCAGGTGGGGCGGACGTTCCTGCTGGTCTGCTGTCTGAATCTGTTCGACTGCTATTCCAGCCTGGCAGACACGTTCAGCGTTTTTGCCTCCATCTTTACAACGGGCAACTGGTATGTTCTCTGGGATGGCTCTCTGCTGGGGCTTGGGCTGTCGATGCTGGATTATGGCATTCTGGCGGTTGGTACGCTGGCAATGCTGAGCGTGAGCCTGGTCCAGCGAAGCGGCGGCATTCGGGAGCGGATTGCAAAGCGGCCTTATGCGGTGCGGTTTATGGTCTGGTATGGGCTGTTTCTGGTTATCCTCCTGGCGGGGGCTTACGGCGTGGGCTATGACGCCAGCCAGTTCATCTATAATCAATTTTGACGGCGAAGGATACGGTATATGAGTGAAACCACAAAGAAGGGACAGGCGCTGAAAATCGCGGTATCAGCGGCGGTTGTGCTGGGCAGCTTGTTTTTGCTGCAAAAGCTGCTGGAGCCAAAGTATGTGGATGACGTGGTAGAAGGGGCCTTTGTGGCTGAGTATTACCAGGAGGAAAAGGATTTCGACGTTATCTTCATCGGGGACTGCGAGGTATACGAAAATTTCTCTCCGGCGGTGCTCTGGCAGGACTACGGCATCAACAGCTATATCCGGGGCAGCGCGGAGCAGTACATCTGGCAGTCCTATTACTTGCTGGAGGATACCCTGCGCTATGAGACGCCGGAAGTGGTGGTGTTCAACGTCCAGTCCCTCCAGTTCAACGAGTCCCAGCGGGAAGCCTATAACCGCATGAGCCTGGAGGGGATGAAATGGTCTTCCTCCAAGGTGAAAGCTATTTTCGCGTCTATGAAAGAGAATGAAAACTTCCTGGACTATGTTTTCCCCATTCTGCGCTATCACAGCCGTTGGAGTGAATTGAGCGGGACCGACCTTCAGTATATGTTCCAAAAAAAGAAGGTCTCGTTCAATGGGTATTACATGCGGGTGGATGTGCGGCCGGCGGAAAACATCCCCGAGGGAAAGCCGCTGGCGGATTACCGTTTTGGAGAGAACGCCTGGAGCTACCTGGAGAAGATCGCCGCCTTGTGCGAGGAGAAGGATATCGAGCTGATTCTCATCAAAGCGCCCAGCCTGTATCCCTATTGGTACCCGGAGTGGGATGAGCAGGTGCGGGAATTTGCGGAAGAGAAGGGCTTGACCTATCTCAACTTCCTGGAGCTGGGGGAGGAGACCGGCATTGACTACAGCACGGACACTTACGACGGGGGACTGCATATGAATCTTTCCGGTGCGGAAAAGCTCTCTCACTACCTGGGGCGTCTGCTGCGGGAGGATGTGGGACTGTCAGACCGGCGGGGAGAGGCGGACCTCAGCGCCGTCTGGACGGAAAAGCTGGATGCGTATGAGGCGGAAAAGCTGGCCCAGTACGAGTATTATGGCATGGAAATAGGATAGGAGAGAGAGCATGTGCGGAATTGCCGGATTTTTTAATTTGAGCCTGGAGGATTCCCGGCGGGCAGAGCTGGGGGTCCTGGAAAATATGCTCCATGTTATCCGCCACCGGGGGCCGGATGGGAGGCAGTCTCTGCTGCTGGACCGGGGGGCTTTGGGCTTCAACCGTCTGAGCTTCATCGACCTGGAGGGCGGGATGCAGCCATTGCAGAACGAGGATGAAACGGTTTCTATGGTCTGCAATGGCGAGATTTACAACTTTGCCGTCCTGCGGAAAGAGCTGGAAGACAAGGGGCACCGGTTCCGGACGAAGGTGGATGTAGAGGTGATTCTGCATCTTTATGAGGAGTATGGGATGGACTTTCCCAACCGGCTGAACGGGCAGTTTGCCATTGCACTGTATGATCAGAAGCACCGGCATCTGCTTTTGGTGCGGGATCAGATGGGCATTGCGCCGCTGTTTTATACCTTCGTGGATGGGCGGATTGTGTTTGCCTCCGAGGTCAAGGCAATTTTGGAGTACCCGGGTGTAGAACGGCGGCTGAACCTGAAAGCCGTGGACCAGTTGATGAACTTTCCCGGAGCGGTGGCGCCAGAGACCTTCTTCCGCGGGGTGTGCTCCATGCGGGGCGGGCATATGCTGCGCGTTGCTGCTGGGGAGGAGCCCCAGGACCTGGAATATTGGGACTTGATCTACAGCGCGGAGGAGGAAGAGGACCAAGGCGAGGAATACTATGTGGAGACCCTGCGGAAGCTGCTGAAGGACGCCATTACCCGGCGGCTGGTGGCGGATGTGCCCATCGGATTCTATATCTCCGGCGGCCTGGACAGCTCTGCCGTGGCCTGCTGCATCGGGAAATACCTGCTGAACAGCGCCTATTCCTTCTCGGCGGAGATCGGAAGCGGGGAACTGGACGAGAGCCGGTTTCAAAAGCTGGTCCGGGAACGGGTGGGAACTACCCACTACAGCGTAAAAATGGCGGAGGAGGAAATCTGGAAGAATCTGCCCCAGGTCATCTACCATGCAGAGTCGGCGGTGAAGGAGACCTACGACACGGCGGCGTTCCTGCTGTCGGATTTGGTGCGGCAGTCTCCGGCCAAGGCTGTGCTGACAGGTCAAGGGGCGGACGAGCTCTTTGACGGCTATGTGGGCTATATGGTGGACTTCTTCCGGGAGATGCAGAAGGGAAAGATGACCCCGGAGGAATGCGAGGCTAATGAGCGGCTGTGGGGCGACCCGTATTTCCGGTATGAGCGGAACCACCCGGAGATTCGGAAGATTCACCGGAAGCTGTATCATGCGGACCTGCGGGGGGAAATCGAGCGCTTTTCTGCCTGGGCGGAAAGTCCTGTCAATGTGGAGCGCTTGAAGGGACTGAGCACCCAGAAGCGGCGGTCTTATATTGACAGCAAGCTCCGTCTGGCGGATCATCTGCTGGGCGAGCATGGGGACCGGATGTTCTTCTCCCATTCCGTGGAGGGGCGGCATCCCTTCCTGGACGCGGAGATTGTGGACTTTGTGACCCGGCTGCCGGATAAGTACAAGCTGAGGGGCACTGATGAGAAGTATATCATCAAGAAGGCGGCGGCGGGAATCGTGCCGGACGAGATCCTGAAACGGAAAAAGTTCCCCTTCCAGGCGCCGGGAATGTCTGCCATTGTGAAGCGGCCGGGGCTGGATACGTTTTTGAGCGAGGACCTTTTGAAAAAGCAGGGTGTTTTCGACGTGGATTTCGTACAGGAGCTGAGGAAGAGGTACGCCCAGGAGGACTTTCAACTGATGGGGGCTTACGAGATCGACTACCTGCTGATTGTCACCACGGTCACGATGCTGTGTGAGCGGTATTCCCTGACCCTTTGACAAGCCTGTTTTCCGATAAGAAAAGCGCACTGTGAAACTGCTTCACGGTGCGCTTTTTGGCTTACAGGATTTGAATTTGACACATCCGCATGGTGGTCAGGGCGGCTTGGTGCGTCTCTGGAGTAACGCCCGCGCAGCAGCCGGACAGTACCCGGACCGGCGTTTCCGGCAGACAGGCTTTCACCAGAAGGGCATTGGAGATGACACAGATATCCGTACAGAGGCCCGCCAGGGTAATTTCCAGGTCTTCTGCTTCCGCATAACGGGTCAATTCCTCTGCCAATGTTTTGGAGGCGAAGGAAGGCTTGTCGAAAATGACGGCGTTTTTCAGGGCAGCGGCAATTTTGGGATGCAGTTCCCAGCCGGGAGTGTCCTTGATGCAGTGGGGGACGGGAAGATTTCGGCCTTCCTGGGTCTCCAGGTAGTTTTCGCTGTGGGTGTCCCGAGTGGCAATCACATCCTGGACAGGGTATTTTTCGATTTCTGCCGCCACCCGGTCCACGATGGCCTGTGCTTCCGGGGTGCCCAGTGCGCCGGAGATGAAGTCGTTCTGCATGTCGATGACCAATAAGAGCTTTCGCATATAGGGCCTCCTTTGTTCTTGATAGTGGGATTGTAGCACATTCTGTTCCAGGAAGCAACGGCGCGGCGGTGAAATGGCCTGGATTCCTTGACAAAGGCAGCGGCTGTCGCTTACAATAAAAGGGAAAATACGCTGTGGATTCAAAGGGGAACGGTACGGCGTAAGAAATTTGAAGGAGGAAGCGACATGGATAACCGGGACTATTTGGCAAAACTCTTCAGCCTGGAGGGAAAGACAGCCCTGATTACTGGCGCGGGCGGCGGTATCGGCAGTGCGCTCAGCGAGGGCTTGGCAGGCGCGGGGGCAGAGGTGGCCCTGTGCAGCCGGACGCTCTCCAAGTGCGAGGCCGTCAAGGAGCGCATTGAGGCGGCGGGGGGAAGGGCTACGGTCCATGCCCTGGATATTGCCAGCATGGACAGCGTCAAAGCCTGCGTGGAAGAGGTGCTGGAGACTTATGGAAAGGTGGATGTGCTGCTGAACGTAGCTGGAATGAATGTCCGGGAGGGAATGCTGGACGTGACAGAGGAGACCTACGACCGCATCATGAACACCAATTTGAAGGGCCTCTATTTTATGTCTCAATTGGTTGCCCGGGACATGTACAAGCGGAAGTCCGGCAGTATTATCAACATCGGCTCCCATAACGACGAAGCCATGTTAGGCGGCTGTTCGGTCTATGGGGCCACGAAGAGCGCCGTCCGTGCCCTGACCCGTTCTATGGCGGTGGAGTGGGCGCAGTACGGTATTCGGGCCAATTGCATCAGCCCTGGCCATATCCTGACAGAGCTGACTACAGAAAATTGGGTGACCCGCCCCGCCCGGAAGGCGTATCTGGAAGGCCGGATTGCCATGCGCCGCCCTGGTACGCCTGAGGAACTGGTGGGAATCGCTGTGCTGCTGGCCTCCGACGCCTCCAGCTACATGACCGGCGAGGTATATCGTGTGGATGGCGGCTGTATCTGCGGCGGTTCTCCCTGGGAGTATGACACCGCCTACTAAGTTTGAAAACGTGGTCCCGTTGAAAAAAGCGCGTGAAAAGCCCGAAAGCAGGTGGATTGTTCTGCTTCCGGGCTTTTTCTTTGGACTTTTTAGGGTCAGGCGTTCAGACAGGAATCCAAAACCGCCTGATCGATATTGCCGCCGCTGCAAATCAGAACGGTGTGCTCCATGGCTTGGCACTTGCCCTCCAGGATGCCGGCGAGAGGCATGGCGGCGGCTCCTTCCAGCGTCAGCTTTCCATAGAGACAGGCAGTCTTTACGGCTTGCCGGATACTGTCTTCTGTGACGGTGACGATATCATCCACGTTTTCTTCGATGTAGGGATAGAGGTACGCCTCGCCGGTCTTCCGCACGCAGGCATCCGCAATAGAGGCGCAGGAGTCCAGAGTGATGAGCTTTCCGGCTTGGCGGGAGTGGTAGTAGACCGCAGAGCCCTCCGCCATGACTCCCACGATTTTTACTGAGGGCCTCAATTGCTTCATGGCGAAGGAAATGCCTGTAATCAGCCCTCCGCCGCCCAGGGGAACGATCACCTGCTCCACGCCGGGAAGCTGCTGCAAAAGCTCCAGGGCGATGGTGCCTTGACCAGCTACGGTGTAACGGTCGGCAACGGGGTGAACGTAGAACCGGCCTTCTTTGCCGGAGAGTTCACAAGCCGCAAGAAAGGATTCGTCATAGGTCTCTCCGATTTCCAGCAGGCTGGCACCCAGAGCGCGGATCGCGTCCTTTTTAATCTGCGGCGTGGGAACTGGGACTACCACCGCTGCTTGGATACCCAACCGGCTGGCGGCCAAGGCGCAGGCCATGCCATGATTGCCGGAGGAGGCAGTGACGATGCGGATGTCCTTTCCATGCTCTTTCATCAGAGTGGTGATCTTGTTGGTAGCGCCCCGGAATTTGTAAGCCGCCGAGGGCAGAAGGCTCTCCGCTTTCAGGTAGACGGGGAAGCCCAGCTTTTGATCCAAAGGGGACATAGACAGCAGAGGGGAAGGGGGAAATACAGTCCGGAGCTGCTGTTCTGCCTCAATAAAATCGGAAATTTGGACAGGTTCTAAGGTTTGGCCTAACATGTCAGCACCTCATTCAATCTCAAAAATGGATTCCACTTCCACCGTCAGCCCCAGAGGGAGGCTGTTGGTGCCGATAGCGGAACGGGCGTGGCGTCCCTCTTCGCCGAAGGCGTCGATGAAGGTCTGGGATGCGCCGTTGATGACCTGCGCCTGGCCGGTGAAGTCATCCGCTCCCGCTACAAACCCCAGAATCTTTACACAGCGCTTTACCCGGTTCAAGTCGCCCAGGTAGCTGTGCAGAGCGGCCAAGGTGTTGACGGCGCAGACCTTGGCGGCGTACTGGGCCTGCTCTACTGTGACCTGAACGCCCACCCGTCCGGTAAGAGGTTCGCCGCGGTCAATACTTCCCTGTCCGGAGACGAACAGCAGGTTCCCGGTCTGGTTCACCGGCTTGTAAAGTCCAGCGGCAGACAGGCCCTCCGGAAGCTCGATGCCGTGGGCCTTTAAGTTTTCATAGACATCCATATCATTACGCTCCTTCCATCTGTTTATGTAAAATCGACCAGAAGCAAAGCAATTTCTTCTGCCAGGCTCTGGAAGCGGGGACGGTCCGTCAAGGCACTGCCCTTCTCTTGGGAAATGCGTTCTGCCAGGGAGAGCAGGGCCTCGTTTTGAATGATCTGGTACGTTCCAGCAAGCTCCAACAGCTTCTGAAGGGTTTCCAACAGTCTCAGCGCTCCATAAGGGCTGGGGTCTTTTACGCACTCCAGGGCGCTGGCGGCGGTGAAGGAAAGGATTTGGCAAAGGGCTTGTTCCATCAGGTCCCCTCCTCTCCGAGATTGTAGCGGACCAGTTCCTTCAGGGGCCTCCGGCGGGGCATGTCCGGCATTTGGGCAGGATGTCCCAGGACGACCAGAAATTCCGGCTGAAGGCCATCCGGCAGCTTCAAGATGCGCCGGACCAGCATGGGGTGGAAGGACTTGACGGCGCAGGTGCCCAGACCCCGGCCGGCCGCCGCCAGCATCAGATTTTCTGCCGCCATAGCCAAATCCAGAACTCCATCGCTGATGTCCGGAAGGCCCTCTGCGTTCTGGGGGAGCAGAGCGCCGTCCAGACAGAAAACGAGGATGCAGGGCGGCTGGCTCCCAATACCGGGAGAGAAAGATTTGACCTTCTGCACCAGGGCGGGGTCATCCACCACGACGAATTTCCAGGGCTGGCGGTTGCTGGCGGAGGGAGCCAGGACAGCCAGCGTCAGAAGCTCTTGAATCACAGCCCGCTCCACTGGCTCCTCCGTGAACTTCCGGATGCTGCGCCGGGCGCGAAGACAGCAATTGGCTTCCATGCTCATGTTTTCAGCAGGTCATAGCCCAGGCCATAGGGCTTGCCGGGGATAAACTGGCCCTGTCCGGGGAAGCCCACATATTTCGCCTGCTCTACGACTACCTGGCCCCGCAGCAGCACGGTTTCCGCACGGCCAATCTGCTCCAGACCGTCATAGACGTTGTATTCAATGCCGGTGGGATTGGTTTCCAGACTGATAATGCCATGGTAGGCGGGATCGAAGATGACTAAGTCCGCGTCCGAACCTACCTGGATAGCGCCCTTCCGGGGATAGAGACCATTGAGCTTGGCGGGGATGGTACAGCAGACATCGACAAACTTTTGCTTCGTCATACGGCCCTTGGCGACGCCGTAGGTCCACAGGGCGTTCAGCCGGTCTCCTGCGCCGGGACAGCCGTTGGGGACCTTGCGGAAATCACAGCAGCCTTTTTCCTCGTCCCAGCCCCATTCCTTCTGGTACATGGGGATGCTGGAGTTGTCCGAACCCAGGACGGAGAGCCAGTCCTCATTCAGAGCTGTCCAGAGGTAGTCCCGGTCCTCCTGGCCGCGGAGAGGGGGAGAGCAAATCCAGCGGACCGCCATTTTCCAATCAGGGTGATCCATCTTGGATTTGTCCAGGACCAGATAATGGGGGCAGGTCTCGCCGATGACGGCCTTTCCCTCGGCACGGGCGCGGCGGATTTCCTCACCGGCTTCCTCGCAGCTTACATGGACGATGCAGATGGGGCAGTGCATGGCGTCGGCAAACCGGATGGAACGGGATACGGCCTCTGCCTCGCCGTAAGGGGGACGAGTCATGTAGTGATACTTCGGTTCCAAATGGCCCTTCTCAGCCTCGCCGTTGCGGTGGCGGTCCAGAACATCGGGGTTTTCCGCGTGAACCATCATGGTCATGCCGCACTTTCCGGCTTCCTCCAAACAAGCAAGGAGCTTAGTATCGTCCATGTAAAGCGGGGTGCCCCGGTAGGCAAGGAAGAGCTTCATGGTGGGGATTCCCATGTCCACCAGCTTCTTGAGCTCGCCCAGAGTTTCGCTGGTGTAGTCGGTGCAGCAGGCGTGGATAGCCAGGTCGGGAGCCACGCGGCCCTTGGCACGGACATCCAGGCGATATTTTACAGAGTCCACCAGGTTCATGCCCGGTTCGTTGGTGCAGAAGTCCACGATAGTGGTAGTGCCGCCCAGGAGGGCTACATAAGTGGTGTCATAACCGGCGTTGGTGGTGACGCCGTCGGTGTTCAGGGCCTCGAAGTGGGCATGATTATCCACGCCGCCGGGGAGGACATATTTGCCTGCGGCGTCAATCTCCTTGTCAAAGGGACCGGGGAAATTGTGTCCAATGGCGGCGATCTTCTCATCCTCAATCAAGATATCCGCCTGGTACTCGCTGGAAGCTGTGACAATGACGCCGTTTTTCACTAAAACTCGCATAACAATTCTCCTTTTCTTTTTGGAATGATCTTATGGTTTGAAGCTGTGTATCTGGAGCCGCTGACGCTTGGTAAAGGAACGGGGCGTGAAGTGAAAACAGGAAAACTACTGAAATTCCGCGTCTTCCTTCTGGTCCAATTCCAACAGCGCGTTTAACAGCACATCTGCGCCGTTGGCCGCGTCCCTCCATTCCGTCCATTCCTGAGGGCAGTGGCTCAGGCCGCCGGCACTGGGGACGAACAGCATTCCGCAGTGCTGGATGCGCTCTGCCAGAATCATGGTGTCATGTCCTGCGCCGCTGTTCAGCACCCGCTGGGACAGGCCGAGGGCTTCGGCGCTTTTGGAGACGGCCTCCTTGCAGATGGAAGACATCGGCACCGGGACTTGCTGGAAGGTGGTGCGAAGGGAGCACTGTCCTTCAGGGAAGCGGGTCTCGATATGCTTCTTCAAGCGGTTCATTGAGGCGGGCTCCATGGCGCGGACCTCCACCGTGAGCCGGACTTCCCCAGGGATAACGTTGGCTACGCCTGGGAAAGCCTCCAGCCGGCCCACAGTGCAGACCATTTCCGGGTCGGTTTCCCGGGCTAAAGAATCCAGCTCCACGATAAGCCTGGCGGCCTTCTGCATGGCGTCATCCCGCAGGCGCATGGGAGTCGTTCCGGCGTGGTTCTTCGTGCCGAGAATGGTAACGTCGTAGCGCTCAATGCCTACAATACCATTTACCACGCCGATGCTGACCTTTTCCTGATCCAGAATGCCGCCCTGCTCAATGTGCAGCTCCAAAGAGGCGTCAATCTTGTCCAGGTCTGGGAAGAGGGCGGCGGGAACACTCTCACGTTTGATTCCCAGGGCCTCCATTTTCTCAATGGCGGCATTGGTGAGACTGTCCATACGGCCCGCGAAAGCACCGCTTCCCAGAAGGCCAACCACAGTGTTCCCCTCTTCTTCGGCCCAGGCGGCAACCATAACTGTATGCTTCAGCTCCACACCGTTTTCCTCAAGCGTCTGCATGGCCTCAACAGCAGCGAGAACGCCTAAGCAACCGTCGAAAATCCCGGCGTTGGGCACGCTGTCAATGTGGGAGCCCAGAAGCAGGATGCGGTCCGTGCGGCCTTTTCGAGTACCGATGACGTTTCCGACTGGATCGACCTGCACTGTCATTCCAGCGCTGGTCATGAGTTTGCGGAGAAGCTCTACGCCCTCGTAGTATTCTTTTGAGTAGGTGAAACGGTTTACGCCGCCCTCTGGAAGCGCACCGATGGCCCCAAGAGCCTCCAGGTGGGTGCGAAGCCGTTGTTCTTGCGTTTTCAGCATCGCTCAGACTCCTTCTTTCTATTATTTCTTACGGTTGCGCTGGAGGGACGTGATGATGACCGCCAGCAGAATGACGATGCCCTGGGCAATGTCCTGATAGAAATACTCCACATTCATCAGCGTCATGCCGTTTTTCAGGACGCCGAGGATCAACGCGCCCAGGATAGTGCCTGCCAGGTTGGGTTCGCCCTCTTTGAAAGCGGTGCCGCCCAGGTAGACCGTGGCAATGGCCTGCATCAGATAGGTATCACCGGCAGTAACGTGGGCAGAACCCATGCGGGAGGTCAGAACCAAAGCGGTGATGCCCATGCCCACGCCGCAGAAGACATAGCCCAGCATGGAGTTAAATTTCACGTTCACGCCAGACATCACAGCCGCTTCCTTGTTGCCGCCGATAGCGTAGGTATGTCTTCCGAAGCGTGTCTTGCTCAGCACCACGGCAATGATAATCAGCCAGAAGACCATAATGTAAATCATGGTGGGAATTCCCAGGAAATTAGTGTTGCCGAAGATGTTGAACTCCGACGGCAGGCCGGAAATGGGGTGGCCCTTGGTGTAAGCCTGGTTGATGCCAGAGAGCAGGAAGCCGCTGGCCAGTGTACCGATAAAGTCCGGGATGCCCAGATAGGAGATGCAGTAGCCGTTGAATAGACCAATGAGCGCGCCGCCCAGCAGGGTCAGAAGGACGGCCATCGGCATGGGCAGGCCGAAATCCACCATCAGCGCCGCGCAGAAAATGCCCAGCAGACTGGTGCCATAACCGGTGGAAAGATCAATGCGCCCCGTGATCATGACTACCGTGAGGCCAGCGCCCAGGATTGCCAGCATGGAGATTTGCCGCAGGACGGTGAGGATATTGCTGTGGGTCAGAAAGACCTCTGTCTGCGAAGAAAAGAAAATGCAGATGATGACAAAAGCGACAACGGTTCCATATTTTTTCGCAAAGGTTGCCAGGTTTAAGTTTTTCATTGTTTTTTCCATCACAGCCTCCAAGATATACGCATTGCCCACGGACGCTCCGGCGCAAGCTGCCTGACCGCCGTGCGGTATGGGAAATCAAGAAATCGCATACTTCAAAATCTCGTTGGAATCTTTGAGCTGTTCCCGGTTCAGAACAGCGGTCACCCGTCCTTCGTTCATGACAACGACCCGGTCACAGAGCGCTTGAATCTCCGGGATCTCCGAAGAAATCACGATGCTGGGCATTCCAGCCTTGACGAAGCTGGAAATCAAACGGTATATTTCACTCTTTGCGCCGACGTCAATGCCGCGGGTAGGCTCATCGAAAATGTAGACCTTCAGGTTATCACGGGCCAGCATTTTTGCCAAAACGACCTTCTGCTGGTTTCCGCCGGAGAGTTCGCCGGCCGCCTGCTCAATACTGCGGCGGGAGAGCTGCACCTTGTCTACGCAGGCGGTAATGACAGCCTTTTCCTTCTTTTCCTGAAGGATGCCCCACGCGGAAAACTTTTTCAGATTCCCCAGGGAGCCATTTTCCCGAATGGACCGGGACAGTACCAGACCCTGCTGCCGCCGCTCCTCTGGAACCAGCACGATTCCGGCGGCAATGGAGTCCGTGATGTGCTTGAAATCCACCTTTTTGCCTTCCAGGTAGATATCGCCGCTGATCTTCTTGTCCACGCCCAGCATGGAACGAATGGTTTCCGTCCGCCCTGCGCCGACCAGACCAAAGAAGCCCAGGACCTCGCCCTTGTGGAGCTCGAAGGAAACGTCCTTTACCAGTTCTGCCCGGGATAGGTTCTCCACCCGCAGGACCACATCGCCAATCTGCCGCCCTTGGACGAATTCATCCGTAAATTCTACGTCGCGGTTGACCATCATGTGGATGAGCTTTTTCTCGTCCATATCTGCCGCGGGCGTGGTTCCCACCAAACGGCCGTCCCGCAGAACCGTGATATCGTCTGCAATTTGGAAAATCTCCTCCAGCCGGTGGGAGATGTAGATAATGCTCTTTCCCTCGCCGCGCAGATACTGAATGTAGTCCAGCAGCTCTTCAATCTCGTGGTAGCCGAGGCGGGCTGTGGGTTCGTCCATAATAATGACTCCGGCATCCTGAGAGAGAATACGGGCGATTGCCAGCATCTGCTGATCGGAAACACTGAGCTCCTTCACCTTAGCCCTGGGGTCCAGCTTGATTTTGAGTTTTTCCAGAAGCTGGCGGGTGTCGTCATACATCTTCTTGAAATTGATGATATTCGTGCCCTTGTATCGGGGTTCCCGGCCTAAGTAGATGTTTTCCGCCACCGTGAAATAGTTGACTAAATCCAGTTCCTGGGGGACCAGGGCGATGCCCATAGCCTGTGCCTCGGCGTAGTCCTTAGGCGCGATTTCCCGACCGTTCATTTTCACTGTGCCGCCGTCCTTGGTGATAACGCCAGTTAAAATTCTCATCAGAGTAGACTTACCTGCGCCGTTTTCTCCCAGCAGAGCCAAAACAGTGCCCTTCCGCAGATTCAGACTCACATCCCGAAGGGCATAAACACCTCCGAATTGCTTGTCAATATGGGACATTTGAATTGCGTATTCAGAAGACACCTGGTTACCTCCTTTTTGCAGATGTTGTTGAAAGCGCATAGGGTGGACTCTCCACCCTATGCGTCTATTGATTTTTATTCAGCGTCGGCGTAATAATCGGCATACTCGTCAATGTTGGTGGAGTCAATGATGATATACTCAATGTCATAGTGGGCGTTTACGGGTTCACCAGCGGCAAGCTGCTCAGCCACAGTGATGACATTTTCGCAGGCCTCCTTGTAGCCAGTGATGCAGGTGGCAATAATCTGACCGCCCTCTTGGATGGTTTTGAGTACATCTGCTTCACCATCGTAGCCAATAATCATGATATCGTCCCGTCCCATTGCCTGGCAGGCCTGCATGGCG
>CAOJHG010000011.1 GCA_948435975.1 uncultured Oscillibacter sp.
TGTAAATGGGGAATGGTCCGGTCCAGAAACAGCAAAAACAGAATCCCCAGCCAAAATCCTGCTGCTGCTGGAAAAAAGGCCCATTGACCGAGATGCTCTGCCTGTTCCATAGCAGGAATCAGCAGGCTCCAGACCGACGCGGCCGCCATCACTCCCGCCGCAAAACCGGTCAATGCCCGCTGTAGTCCAGGGCGCAGCTCCGACTTCATTGGAAATACGCAGGCAGAGCCAAGCAAGGTTCCGAAAAAGGGAAGCAGGATTCCATAGATTACATTGATTGATACCATAGGTGTTCTCCGATCTTCAAGGTTAGTTCAATCTAACCGCATGCTATGATATCATATCATGAGAACTTTTGCAAGAAACATTCATGGGTTTTGGGCGCTCTTCCGCAAAAATTATTTCCCTTTTACCGTTTGCGCTGACAAATGCTCCCTTTCGTCAAAATAACGGAATAGGCGGTCATCCATCATAGATAACCGCCCAGCGAACTGGAAGTCGTTATTCTGGTATTAAATCGTGTGCAGTGCACTCTGCATACCGGCTGCATAAGCATTTATCAAAGATTTTCTGCCGCCTTGAAAAGAGAGCGCTTTTATGCTAGTATAAGCACTAAGAAAAACAAGAGACCACCCTGTAAAGAGAGGGGCGTTCTGATGTCTGGCCGAAATCCTTATGAGGTATACGCAAAATATATTCTGGAAGCGCTCTATGGGAAGCGGTATGGGACGCTGCTTCTGCGGGACAAGCCAGACCTCCAGACCGCCGATGGAGAATCCGGTATTGAAGTCATGTCGGTAAACGGGGAGGCCTTTGAACGGCTTATGACGGAGATGGAAACGCATGAGCCATATCAAGCGCCGACAGACCGGATTCTGAAATTATGCGCAGAGTGCGGGATTGAATATCACGACTGGCAGACCTATGTCATAAAGCCGCTTCCATCCACTGGCTTTATTGAACCGTTCAAGCGGAAACTGAAAAAGCTGAACATGGGATATGCGTTTTTAGGACATTATGATCTGTTCCTCTATTCGGACCGCCATACGTTATCAGATTTCGAGCTGGAGCCTTTACTGGAAACGCTTTGCGAAGAGAACAGAGCGCCCATTTCATACCACTATGTTTACATCGAGGCTGCAGGGAGACTGGTCTGCTTTGACCTGGCACACAGGAGATATGAGGTGCGCTCCACCAAAGGATTGCGGCGCAGGCTGCTGGAAGGCCCAGCGGGAGACGCCGCAGATTGAGCGTCTCAAGGTCTGCTGTTGGGTTCCGGCGGCATACAGTATCCATCTTACCTCAGACAGCCCCTGCAACTGTGTTGAAAAGCGTCCAGAGATTGAAAATGATCTTTGGACGTTTTGTCATTTTTCCGCTGTCAGACCCTGAAAAAAAGCCCGGTTATGCAGAACTGCGGCCGCGTCCGGCTTGAAGGAGGCCGCCAGCTCGTTCATATGCGCCGCCCGCTCCAGGTCGCCCAGGCGGCTGTAGCATACACAGAGCTGGATGCAGGGGAGGTAGCCATAGCAGTCGGGAGAAACAAAGCCTCCCCGGGTGTCGTCCCGGACGCAGGTCAAGGCCAGCGAGTACCAGTAGGCGGCCAGCGGCATATCCTCCTGCTGAAAGAACCACCGGCCCAGCTCACAGCATACCTCAGCCCTGGGCCGGTCATAGACAAAGCTGCGCAGAAGAGACTGCACCGCCTTTTCCGGCTGCTCCATACGCTCATAGCAGTAGGCGCAGTGGCAGCAGGCGTCAATGTTGTTCTCTGTCCAGCCCCGGCCATCGTTAAGGAAGCGCTCGAAGACCCGAACGGCGTCCTCATAGCGCTGGTGGTAGTACAGCTCCCGGCCATAGTAAAACTGCTGCCGGGGTTCCAGCTCTGCGCCATGCTCCAACTGCTTTTCGTAAATGCGCAGGTTCCTATCTGGGTCAGAGGGGCGCAGCTTACGGTGTGTAACCGCAAAATCGCTGTAGACGACCTTCCCAACTGGAGTGACAGCCTCGTGTACCGCGCCGTCCCACCGCATACCAGCGTGATTTTTGATGAGCCTCTCTCGGAAATAGGAAAATGTGACGTTCCCATTTTCGTCAAAGCCCGTGTTATATTTTGCCATGACCACACAGGCGGAGGGGTCCAGCGTTTCTTTCATTCGCTGAAAGGCGGCCCGGTCCGGCTCCATGATCACATCATCTGCATCCAGCCACATGCAATATTCTTTTTCCGCCAGAGAAAACGCATAATTCCGGGCGGCGGCAAAGTCGTCTGTCCAGTCGAAACAATATACCTGGTCAGTGAACCGCTCCGCAATTTCCCATGTCCGGTCTGTGGAGCCAGTATCCACAATAACGATCTCATCTACCAAGCCCGCCGCGCTCTCCAGACAGCGGGCCAGCACGTCCTCTTCATTTTTCACGATCATACATAAACTGACTGTAACCATGCAGTGTCCTCCTATATGATTCAAAGCTGCGGGGGCAGCGTTCTTTCATGGACGCCGCCCCCTGGTTGGAGCCGAAGGGTTTCCGGTCAGCTCAGCCGGATGATCATCAAGGACGCGCCTGCACCGCCGCTGCTCAGCACTGCGACCCCGGCCAGCACAAGGGGATAGAGCTGGAGGGAGACCGTGGAGCCAGCGGCGAGGTTGACCTCGATCTCGTTTTCAAAGTTGGAAACAGACAGCACCGGGGCAAGGGTGGATGCGGTGTTATTCACCCCGTTGATGACCAGACGGCTTCCCATCAGCAGAGCCGCCGTGGTATTCACATGATAAGAGATGCGGTAACGTCCCGCAGTAGCTACAGTGAATACGGTGTTCCCCGCGTTGGCAGTGATATCCGCTGAGAGCACCTGTGCGCTGGGCAGCGGGATGGGGGTGCCGCCCAGGGCTATTGATAAGCTGGTGCCTGCCGTATTAGCGGCAAAGCCTGCCGTTGCCGTGGGATTCGGCCCGTTTGGACCGGTGGGGCCTGTTGCTCCAGTGGGACCAGCGGCCCCTGTTGGACCGTTTGCGCCAGCCACGCCAACAGGGCCAACAGCGCCAGTGTCACCGTTTGGCCCGGCAGGACCTGCGGCTCCAGCAAGGCCTGTAGCTCCCGCCGCGCCAGTGACGCCCGCCGCGCCGGTAGGACCGGTGGGACCAACTGCACCATCTGCGCCAGTCGGGCCCGTGGGACCTGTAGGGCCAGGCAGACCGTCCGCGCCCGTAGGGCCAGTGGGACCAGCAATGCCATCAGGTCCAGCCGCACCGTCAGCTCCGGTGGGACCAGGTGCGCCGTCCGGCCCGACAGGACCTGCGGCTCCAGTAGCGGGGCCCGTGGGTCCAGCAGGGCCGGCGGGACCAGTGGGGCCGGTGAACACTGGCGTGCCCAGCGCCTCACTCAGCTTAGCACTCAGCAGAAGCTGCTGTTGAGTGATTTCGTCCAGTGTTTTACGGACGCTTTTGTTTACCTCCAACACGTCGTCAATGTCCGCGCCGCCGCTGAGTCCGGGCAGTGTGCCTAAGACGAATTGCAGCTTCTCGCCCTCGGCATTCAAGATGTGGCTCAGGCTAAGCTCTTCGGCGGCGATGGAGGAAATGATCTCGTTGACACTTCCATCTCGGGTCAGAGGAGGGTCAATGATAGGATAATTGGGCTGCGACATACCAGTATACCTCCTCAGCTCAGTCGGGTAATCATCAGTGAAGCGCCTGCGGAGCCAGGAAGCAACGTTGCGGCGGACACGATCCCAAACATGCGCAGGGATACAGTGGTCCCGGCAGCCAAATCCAGCAAAATCTCATTGGAAAAATGGCTGAGAGATACCAGCGGCGCGATTGTGGAGGCGGTATTCGCGGAGCCGTTGATGACTAGGGCGGTTCCGCTGGCCAGAGCGGCGGTGGTATTCACCTCGTAGGACAGACGGTAACGGCCGGCAGTGTTGACAGTGAACACGGTGTTTGCAGCGTTGACCGTGATATCCGCAGGGAGAACCTGGCTGTCGGGCAGCGGAATCAGAACGCCTCCCAGCACGACAGCCAGGACGGTGCCGCTGGTGTTGGCGGCAAAGCTGGAAGTGGCTGTGACGTTGACGCCGGTGGGACCTGTGGGACCAGTTGGGCCGGTAGCGCCAGTCGCACCAGTGGCGCCAGTCGCGCCGGTAGCGCCAGTCGCGCCGGTAGCACCAGCTGCGCCAGTGGGGCCGGCAGCGCCAGCAGCGCCTGCTGCACCTTCAGGTCCAGTCGCGCCAGTCGCGCCGGTCGCGCCAGTAGGCCCGGTCGCGCCGGTAGCGCCAGTTGGGCCTGCCGCACCTGTCGCGCCTGTTGCGCCCGCTGTGCCGTCAGCACCAGTGGGACCCGCAGGTCCAGCTGCGCCAGTTGGGCCGGTAGCGCCAGCAGCACCGGTTGGGCCGGTTGCACCCGTCGCGCCAGCAGGACCGGTAGGACCGCCGGCAGGGCCAATGGGACCCGTAGGGCCGGTGGGACCTGTTGCTCCCTGCATCTGGGACGCTTCAAGAGCACCCTGCATCTTCGCCCTCAAAAAGAGTTGATTCTGAACGGTGGCTTCCAACAGGCCGCGCACGCTCTCATTAGCCGCCAGCACATCGCTGACAGTGGCAGGCGGGCCGCTGAGACCAGGCAGGGTCCCCAGGATATATTGCAGCTTCTCGCCTTCAGCGTTCAAAATATGGCTAAGACCCAGTTCCTCCATAGCGATGGAAGACAGGATCTGATTGACTGCGTCTTCCCGGTCAATCGGGGGATCGACGACGGGAAAGCTGGGCATAGACATGGATAAAACTCCTTTCCAGCGGCGCTGAACCGGGCTGTTGTTTCAGCTTAGCCGGGTACTTCCGGCCCCGGCAAGCGCCTGAGTTATCGTATGCGCCTGTGTCCCGGCAGGTTCCCTTCCTTCGACATTCCCAAGGTGAGGACAGGTGCATAAAATAAACTGGCGGTGCAGGGAGCTGCGCCGTATATCTGTTGGAGTCATGATTGGAGATGAGAAATATGTCGATGCCTTCGTTTCCTCCATGTGGAGCGGATATGACAAAAGATGAGGCGCTTACCATGATTGTCGCCTCGATAGCCATGGAGGAACTGGCGCTCAGCCACATCGTCAACGCCGAGGGAGAAAAGCTGCAATACATCCTGGGAACGCTTCCGGGAGGGCATAGGGCCTGCGCCAGTATCCAGGAAATTCTAGCAGTGAACAAGAGCGTAAAGGAGCTGCTGGATACGGTAATGCAAAGTCAGATGCTGCTGAAAGGAAAACTGGAAAAGGCGCTGGAAGCTGGAGGCTGTATACCCGCGCCAGAACCGCCATGTCCGGTTCAGCCGTCTTGCCCAGGCCGTCCGTGCTGCCAGAAAAGCGCAATCCAACTGGCTGGACGGTGTCACGGCCTTTCCTGGGACAATGATTCTCTTATTCCCTGGAAGTGTGTGGAACAAAGAGGCTGCGATATTTGCTGGAACGAGAAAGCGCCCGCCTTTGTGAGCTTGAATCCTGAAAAGGCTTATTTGCTGAATTACACGATGAACGTCCGAGATTCTAACCCCAGGGGCGGCGCAGGCGTCATCTTTGTGAGGATTACGCCATGCAGCGCTTTTCCGAGTGTTCTGCCTCTCTGCTTTTCTGTGAAATGTTCAGAGTGTAATCCAACTACGCTGCATTACTCTGCCGCGCTTTTTCCGCGGGCGTGTCCAGCCCCCTGCGCGGACCTGTCCCTGCTTTTAAACTACAGGGATAGACTGATGGTTGAGCAGGCGTGTCTCAACATTGTGGAGCTTTGAAGCTGGGTTAAAAATCTATAGGCAGATTCCTCAAAAAGCTGAACAACCCTCTTGCAGGATGCGATTTTCTTTTGCGTGGATACGAGCGGTGATATTGTAGATAAAAGACGGTATTAACTGCATATTATAAAAACCACCGTAAACTTGCAGGCTTTCGGTGGTTTTTGCTTTGTGATAGTTGTCTGCTGTTTTGCCGCTCACAGTTGAAAGCGCGTTCAATGGAGGTCCTGCCTGGATGCTGGCAAATACAGCAGAGGGCTAGGTATGGATGCGGACCGGATTATTGTCAGTGTTGTACTTGGGTGGAGAAACGTGCGAAGGGGGAATTTACAGCTCTTTGGCCCAAGTGCCCAAAATCGGAGTTTTCTTTTTGGACAAATGGGAAAAAATGACGCGATTTGGCGAAAAAAACAAAATTGCTCTTGACTCTCAAGCAAAAACTATTAAAATGTACTTATAGCATGTCTGACAAGCAAGAGCGGAAAGAAGCGTAGAGGATGATTACAAAAAGCGCCAGCATAACCAGCCAGGTGGTGGATTACCTGAAAGAGAATATTGAGTCCGGTGTCTGGCAGGTCGGCGAAAAAATTCCTTCGGAAAACCAGATGGTGGCAGATCTGGGCGTGAGCCGTTCCAGCATCCGGACGGCAATTCAATATCTGATTGGACTGGGTGTGTTGAAAAGCTATCAGGGGAAGGGAACGTTTTTGATTGACCGCCAGGTGGAGAACTGGGACGAGGCGCAGAATAAGATCACCTCTGCGGACTGCATTGACATTTATAAGGTTTTGCAGTTCCGCCGGATTTTGGAGCCCGAGGCCTGCCGGATGGCGGTGGAGCACTATACGCCGGAGGTCTTTGCGGACCTGCAATATTACTTGCAGCAGATGGAGAAGAACCGGGGCAATCCGGTTAAATTCGTTCGGGCGGATATGCAGTTTCATGGGGTAATCTGCAAAGCGTCTGGAAATTCCCTGCTGGAGAAAAGCCTGAACAAGGTCTTTGCCGAGACGCGGAACAATCACGAGCAGATGAATCTTCTTGTAGGCGATTATAACGGCATTCTATATCACACCTTGATTCTGGAGGCCTTCCGCAAAGGCGACGCGGAAGAGGCTTATCAGAAAATGCTGGAACACATTGAGGTAACAATGCGGGAATTCCAGCAGGACAACAAATAAAAGGAGAGAGGGTGAGGGGAAAAGCCTGCATCCTCATTTCCTGGAAGCGGCTTGTATGATGACCGCCAAGTTTGCGGCGATTGGATGGGTTGGCAAATCACACAAGTCCTGACTTGTATGATGAGTAATAAGTTCAGCGGAAAAAGATCAAAGGAGGAGGAACAATGGCAGTCAAAATCAGCGGCATCAAGGTAATCTGCACCGCGCCGGAGGGGATCAACCTGGTTGCCGTGAAGGTGGAGACCAACCAGCCGGGACTGTACGGCCTGGGCTGCGCCACCTTCGCGTACCGGCATCTGACGGTGAAGCATCTGATTGAGGAGTACCTGGAGCCGCTTCTGGTGGGACGGGACGCGGAGAACATTGAGGAGCTCTGGCAGTTGATGCACCAAAATGCCTACTGGCGGAACGGACCCATTGAGAACAACGCGATTTCCGGCATAGACATGGCGCTATGGGACATCAAAGGAAAGCTGGCAAACATGCCCCTCTACCAGCTTTTCGGCGGAAAGGTCCGGGAGGGCGTTCCAGTCTACCGCCATGTAGACGGCAGAGACATTGAGGAGATTTGCGACAATATCCGGCAGTTCCAGGAAATGGGCATCACGCACCTTCGCTGTCAGTGCGGAGGGTACGGCGGTGCACCCTACGGCCAGACCCCGAAGACCGCCCCTGCCGGCGCACACGACGGCATGTATCTGGATTCCCGGCAGTACATCCGGGACACGGTCAAGCTCTTTGAGCAGATCCGTTCCCGCATTGGCTATGACATGCAGTTGATTCATGACGTTCACGAGCGCATCGCCCCCATCGAGGCCATCCGTCTGGCAAAGGAGCTGGAGCCCTTCGACCTCTTCTACCTGGAAGAGCCGGTGCCGCTGGAGCAGATTAACTGGCTCCGGAACCTCCGGCAGCAGACCAGTATCCCCATTGCCCATGGCGAGCTTTTCAACAACTCCAGAGAGTGGAAGACCATCATTGCGGAGCAGCTCATCGACTACTTCCGGGTCCACATCAGTCAGATTGGCGGAATCACCCCCGCCCGGAAGCTGCAAATCTTCGCTGAGCAGTTTGGCGTCCGCACAGCCTGGCACGGCCCCGGCGACATGTCTCCCATGGCCCACGCGGCGAATATCCATATCGACCTGGCGGCCCAGAACTTCGGCGTGCAGGAGTGGTCCGGCATCGAACCGCCCAACTTCGTCATCCAGGAGCTGAAGGGACCCCATGGCGCACTTTTGTAGGTCTTCCCGGGACTTCCGGAATATAAAAACGGCTACGTCTATGCCAATGATAAACCGGGCCTTGGCGTCGAGCTTGATGAAAAGGAGGCGGCAAAGTATCCCTGCGAGAAAACGGTGACGACTTGGACCCAGACCCGCGGACGGGACGGCGCACTGGTTACGCCGTAATTGAAGAGAAAAAGAAAGGAGAATTGCACATGAAAAAATCACCCATGACGGTCACTGCGGTGATTGCTGTGCTGGCGCTGCTGCTCAGCGGCTTCAGCGTGCTCAAGGACCAGCAGGTAGCGGCCAGCCAGGATGGGACCATCACTCTGCGCATGGCGCAGACCTCGTCGGAAACGGGCGCTATCGGCCAGTCCATGGAGGTGTTCGCGGACCGCATCTATGAGGAGACCAACGGCCGGTACAAAATCGAGACCTATCACAACGGACAGCTTGGCGCGGAGATCGACACTATTGAGGGCTGTCAGATGGGGACCATTGACATTGCGGTGGTCAACCAATCCACCCTGGGCAACTTCATCAGCGAGTTCCAGGCCCTGGATATCCCCTATCTCATCACCTCCACAGAGCAGGCGGACGCCGTTTTCCTGGGCAGTATCGGACAGCAGTTCCTGGATAAGCTCTCCGGTGTTCAGCTCTACGGCTACGGCATCTGGGAATCCGGCTTCCGGAATCTGAGCAACAGCGTCAAGCCCGTCAATTCCGTTGCTGACGTACAGGGAATGCGGATTCGTACCATGGAGAATCAAATCCACATCGCATTCTGGAAGGAAATGGGCGCCGACGCTACGCCGATGTCCTGGTCCGACGCCTACCCCGCCCTCCAGCAAGGAGCCCTGGACGGCCAGGAAAATCCCTCCACGGTCATCCTCACCAACAACGTGGCCCAGGTCAATAACCAACTGGCAGTGACCGAGCACGCCTATTCCACCGTGTTCCTGGTCATGAGTCCTACCACCTGGGCCAATCTGGGAGAAGAGTATCAGGCCATTTTTATGAAAGTCATGGAGGAGTGCAGCATCTCCGAGCGGGAGCTGAGCCGGGAAATGGACGCGGAGGCCATCGGCAAGCTGGAAGAGCAGGGTATGACTGCGACCTATCCCGATAAGCAGGAATTTGTGGACAAGGCGGAAAATCTGTACGCTCAGTGGGAAGAGATTTACGGGGATGTGATTTCCCAGATCCGCGCCCTTGGTTCCACAAAATAGGAGGGAGGATATCATGGAAAAATTCGCACAGGGATTTAAAAGGGTTCAAAGCGTGTTCAGCAAGCTGATTGGAGCGGCGCTGCTGGTGATGATGCTGGTGGTGTTCATGCAGATCGTCTGCGGCCTGTTCAACATGAGCCTTTCCTGGTCGGAGGAGCTGTCCGGTATCTCTTTGTAGCGGTGATCGCACTGGGCATCAACCTGGCCAGCACGAAGCATCTCTTTGTACGCATTGAAATTATTGACGGTTACTTAAAAGGAAACGCTGTGTTTGTGATAGACGTGGTGCGGAAGCTCATCGCCATGTATGTCAGCTTCATATTCGTTTACAGCGGCTGGGAACTGATTCAAATTGGCGGCTACCAGGTCAGCCCGGCTATGAGCATCCCCATGAGCATTCTGTACAGCATCATCTTCCTGGGCTTCCTCCTCAATGCGGCGGCGCTGGTGGTGGACTGCTGGGAGAAATTTTCCGGTGAGATGAAAGGGGAGGAGAACTAATGGATATTGCTGCGAGCGCAATGATTATCGTCCTGCTGCTGACGATGGCGGCTGGATTGGAGATTACCTGGGCCCTGGGGCTGAGCTGCGTGGTGGCGGTTCTGCTGGACCCCAAGCTCACCTTTGTCGTCGTGGCCCAGCGGATTTTTGCCGGGTCCAACAGCTTCACCATGCTGGCAATTCCGGCGTTTATGCTGGCGGGCGACATCATGAGCAAGGGCGGCCTGTCGAAACGGCTGGTGTCTTTCGCGGATTCCCTGGTGGGATGGATTTCCGGCGGCATCTCGCTGGTGTCCATCGTGGCCTGCACTTTCTTCGCGGCCATTTCCGGCTCCTCTGTGGCGACTACTGCGGCAATCGGCGGCCTGATGTATCCAGAGATGGTGGAGCGCAAGTATCCCCCTGACTACGCCGCTGCGGTCCAGGCCATCGGCGGCACCCTGGGCATCGTTATTCCGCCCAGTATCGTCCTGGTCATCTACGGCAACATTACGGAGACCGATGTGGGCAAGCTGCTGATGGCGGGCGTTCTGCCGGGAATTGTGTGCTGCGTGGCCCTGTGCGTCTACGCTTATTTCAAGGCCAAGAAGTGCAATTTCCCCAAATCGGACAAGTTTTCCTTCAAGCGCTTCCTGCTTTCGTTCAAGGACGCTATCTGGGCCCTGATTATGCCCGTCATCATTCTGGGCGGCATCTACGGCGGCTTCTTTGCTCCAACGGAATCCGCAGTGGTTGCAGTGGTTTACGGCATGGTGGTCTGTCTGGCGGTTTACCGGGAGATTTCCGCCAAGACCCTTTGGGAGATCATCGAGACCACTGCCACCGGAACGGCGAACCTGATGATCCTGGTGGTCACGGCGCAGATGTTCGGCTGGCTGATTTCTTACTATCAGATTCCCCAGGCCGTCAGCGCGTTCATGCTGTCCTTTGTTTCCAATAAATACATGTTCTGGGCAATCATCATTATCCTGCTGACCATCTGCGGCATGTTCCTGGAGGTAGGCGCGACAAATCTGATCCTGGGTCCCATCCTGGCTCCAATTGCAGTGGCGTTTGGCATCGACCCGATTCAGTTCGGCTTGGTGTTCGTTTTCCTGCTGGCAATGGGACAGGCCACGCCGCCCTTCGGAACCTGCATGTTCGTTTCCTGCGGCATCAGCAAACAGCCGGTGTCCAAGGTGTCGAAGGAGCTGGTGCCCTTCGTGGGAGTGGAGATTCTCTGCGGTGTCCTTTTTGCCCTGGTTCCTGCAATCTCTACGTTCCTGCCCGGTATCATCAGTTGAGTTTCCGAGCGCTGCTTTTATGAATGATAAAGGAAAGGTGAATGACAGTGAAAGGCATGATGAAAGAAGTCGTCGTGACCGAGCCTCACAAATACGAGGTGCGGGAAGTCCCGGTTCCAGAGCCCAAGGACGGCGAGGTTCAGATCAAATTGATGGCGGCCGGCGTCTGCGGCAGCGACGTCCACATCTTCAAGGGGGAGAATCCGAATTCCCGCTATCCCCTGATTCCGGGGCATGAAAACGTGGGCATTGTCACGAAGACGGGCAAGGACTGCACCCGCGTTCAAGTGGGCGACCACGTGGTGATTGACTACGTGATGCGCTGCGGCGAGTGCTACCAGTGTACCCATGGCCGCGGCAACGTCTGCGAGCATGTGCTGGTTCGTGGAAGCGGCACCGACGGCGGCTGGCGGGAATACTGGTGTGTGGAGGAGTCTTACGTTTACAAGATTGACAGCCACATTCCCTGGGGCGACGCGGCTTTTATTGAGCCTCTGACCATCGGCGAACACAGCACCAGCCGGGGCCGGGTCTGCGGGGACGACGTGGTTTTCATCCTGGGTGCGGGCACCATCGGCACCATCATCGCGCAGGCCTGCAAGCTCAAGGGGGCCAAGACCATCATCTGCTGTGACATTGACGGCGGCAGTCTGGAGCGCAGCAAGCTGTTCGGCGCGGACTACACCATCAACAGCAGAACTCAGGATATTGCGGAGGAGGTCCGGAAGATTACCGGCGGCCACGGCTGTACCGTTGGCTTTGACGCCGCCGCGTTCCCTGGCAGTTTGACCATGATTTTGCAGCCTGGCATTCTCAGCAACGCCAGCCGGGTGGTTCCTATGGGCTTCTCCACCGAGCCGGAGAAGATCAACCAGCAGATGATAAACGGCCGGGAGCTGGATATCATCGGCACCCGTATGAGCCTGAACCAGTGGATTCCCACCGCGCAGAAGATGGCGGAGGGCAAATACCGCGTGAAGGGTCTGGTTACGTCCTACATCAAGTTCCGCGACATCGACCAGGTATTTTATCGGATCGACCATCCCGACGAGAGCTCTAAGAAGATGGTGATTCTGTTTGACGGGGCAGAGTAAGGAGGAGATGCAGAAATGAACGGAAAAGACCTGTTTAATATCGAGGGCAAAAAGGCGATTGTCACCGGCGGCACCCGGGGCCTGGGCTATGGCATGGCGGAAGGCCTGATGGAGGCCGGGTGCGAGGTTGCCATTGTAGGCACCTCCGGGAAGGTGTTCGAGGTGGCGAAGGGGTTCTGCGACCGCGGGTTCCAGTGCCACGGCGTCCAGGCGGATTTCAGCAAGCGGGAAAACGTCTATCAGGGCTTCCAGGAGTGCGTAGAGAAGCTGGGCGGCGATTTGGATATTCTGGTCACGGCTCACGGCATCCAGCGCCGCCACAGTGCCGAGGAATTCCCCATAGAGGAGTGGGACGAGGTTCTGAATGTCAACCTGAATTCTGTCTTTGTTCTCTGCCAGGAGGCGGGGAAGATTATGCTGAAAAAGGGCTATGGAAAGATTATCAACATTGCGTCTATGGTTTCCTGGTTCGGCGGGCAGACGGTCCCGGCCTATACTGCGGCAAAGGGCGGCGTGACACAGTTGACCAAGGAGCTGAGCAACGACTGGATTGCACGGGGCGTCAATGTCAACGCGCTGGCCCCCGGCTACATGGCGACGGAGATGAACGCGGCGCTTCTGGACCCCAGCAATCCCCGCCGCCAGCAGATTACCGACCGTATTCCGGCAGGCCGCTGGGGCACAGGGGACGACATGAAGGGCGCGTGCATCTTCCTGGCCTCCCATGCCAGCGACTACCTGGGCGGCGCCATTATCCCGGTAGACGGCGGATATTTGGTGAAGTGAGGCGTTTGCGTCCCGCTGATTAGGACCCGATAGCTTTCCAAAAAATAGGAAGACCGGTGGAGTCATTGCAGTGCAGAGGCTCCACCGGCTGCGTTTTTTGCGGTGCCGCGGTATTCTTCTGGAAGATTTCGTTTTTTCCCTTTTCATGGTTCCAGAAGTGTGTTATAATGAAAAAGAAACCAGGCTGAGCGCTTCAAAGGCTTGACAGTTATGCGTTTCGAGAACGAAAAAGGAAAGGGTAGAGCGGCAATGCGGTATAAGGTATTTGGCAAGACAGGTATGCGGGTTTCCGAGATGACCCTGGGCACCTGGGGGATGGGCGGCGTCGGCTGGGACGACAACCCGGAGGAGGTCCGGCAGGACGCCATTCGTGCGGCGGTAGAGGCCGGAGTGAACTTTATGGATACGGCCCCAGCGTATAACGGAGGCGCGGCAGAGCGATGCCTTGGCAAGACCCTGGAGGACATGGGCGCACGGAAGGATATCATGATCTCCACCAAATGCGGCAATGTGTTCGTAGACGGCGTGACCTACCGGCGGGATGGTTCTGCGTCCGGCGTCCGGCGGCAGTGCGAGGACTCCCTGCGGAATCTGCGGACGGACTATATTGACCTGATGCTGGTCCATTGGCCGGACCCCGCGACCCCCTTCGAGGAAACCATGACGGAGCTGGGGAAGCTGAAGCAGGAGGGGAAGATCCTCCATGTGGGCGTGTCCAATTTCAGCCAGGCCCAGATGGAGGAGGCGGGCCGCTTCTGTGAGATCGAGGCATATCAGCCGCAGTATTCTATGGTCCACCGGGATGATGAGGCCCTGATTAAATGGGCTGCGGAACAGGGGATGGGTGTCATGACCTACGGCTCCCTGGGCGGAGGCATTTTGACTGGCGTGTTCCGGGAGCTGACCGCCTTTGCCGCCAGTGACAGCCGCAACCGCTTCTATAAGCATTTCCACGAGCCGGTATTTTCCAGGGTCATGGAGCTCCTGAAAGTGATGGACCGCTTCTCCGAGGAGCACGACAATGTACCTTTGGCTCAGATTGCTTTGAACTGGTGCGCCCAAAAGGAATTCGTTTCCACCTGCATTGTAGGCGCACAGCATCGGAGGAAGGTTTTCCAAAATGCCGCCGCTTTCGAGTGGAGCCTGACGCCGGAGGAGATTGCAGACTTGGATAAGGCTATTTCCACGTATATCCCAACAAACTGAAAAGAGGCGGAGAACGCTATATTCTGCGCAAAAGTCACACGGGCAGTTGTCTGCTGCAGATAGCTGTCTGTGTGATTTTGTTCATGGCTGTTTTCGTGTAAGGCTTTCTGGGAGTTATAAGAGCGGCGGAACATGCTTCGGCCTCCACGCTGGGACCAGTCTGCCCGCCGTCCTGGACGCGGAGAACCTCACCTGGACCCGCTCCTTTTTTGCGGCCAAACATCGGAAAGTAAGATAA
>CAOJHG010000012.1 GCA_948435975.1 uncultured Oscillibacter sp.
CAGAAGCTGAGCGCACATAAAAAGGCTGGACGGAAAAGTGTACAACTCCGTCCAGTCTTTCCCAGTTTTCTCAACCGCTTTCATAACTACATATCGGCGGCATTTCGCCGAAAATAATAGCCTGAATAAAAAATTTTTTCTGTCCGGAGTTGTACACAACTCCGTCCAGCCTTTTTACACGCGCCCAGCTGCCGTTTCCGCCCGCAGGGCGGCGTCATAAAAGGTGGATTTGGGCATTCCACAGGTGTCCGCGGCTTCACGCAGCGTCATTTGCCGCGCCCTCCACGCCTGATGAAAAGCCGCGAAATTCTCCGGCGGAGCCTGGGCCTCCGGCCCAAAATGAACGCCCCTGGCCTTTGCCGCGGCAATGCCCTCCATCTGCCGCTGGCGGATATTTTCACGCTCTGTCTGCGCGACATAGCTGAGAAGCTGGAGAACGATGTCGGAAATGAGCGTTCCGGTCAGGTCCCGGCTCTGCCGGGTGTCCAGCAGGGGCATGTCCAGCACCACAATGGCGGCTTCACGCTTTTTGGTGATAAAAGACCACTGGTCCAGAATTTCTGTGTAATTGCGCCCAAGGCGGTCGATGCTTTTCACCACCAATACATCCTTTGCCCGCAAGACCCGCACCAACTGCCGGTAACGGGGCCTGTTGAAGTCCCTTCCGGACAATTTCTCCACTACAATGTTTTCCTCCGGAACGCCAAAGTCCCGCATGGCGGTCAGCTGGCGCGCCTCGTTCTGCTCCTGCGTGGAGACACGGATGTATCCATAGATCTTTTCTTTCACGTCCACCTCTCCTTGTTAAAATGATACCTGTTATTTTAGCAAAAAAAGGGGAATTTGGCACTCGGACATCCCTCCTCAGCTTTTGCGGGGATTCGGACGAAGCTTTGCGGCAAATTTGCGCCGCGTTGAGAGTAAAACCGTTTGTAGCAGAACACGCGGAATTGGAAAGCTGCGCAAAGCCGGAGGAGTACCGGGGATTTCCCTACACGGATAGGCCGGACCGCTTGGTGAGCCTGTGTAGAGTTCTATCCGGGGCCGGGTGTGTCCGGTGGTTTTTGAAATGCTGGAACAGTTAAAAGCATCGTGTCATTTTAAGGTATGCAGGAGATAGGGGAAGTTTGTAGAAATGAATACTGCTTTTGCTGCTTAATGAGCTTATTCTTTGTTTATAGCGACGCAGTTTTTGAGTGGGCTGACTTGTGTTTGCCCTTCTTCTGTGGTAAAATACAAACACTTTTTGGGAGGGGCACGCAATGATTTTTTTGCCGTATGTTCTGCAAAAATCGAATCATGCGTGTGTCCAGGTAGAAATTCTTCCCGCCACCGCAGAGGATGTGAATTCCACACGCCGTGAACCACGCTGGCAGACAGATTGGACCTCTGCGTATTTATCAAATCCCGCTGTAGAAAAATACGCAATGAAGGCGCCGGATAGAGAATTGATTGCATTGGGTGCATACCAAATCACTGGCCGGAAAGCCTATGTTTATATCATATACGCTGAAAGCGCGCCGCATAGCAACCCCACCATGGAGCCCAAACACGGTCGCAGATATTATGGCATCGGAGCTGCGCTGATTGCGTTTGGAATCAAGTTTTCCATTAATCATGGCTGCCGGGGAGATGTCGTATTTGAAGCCAAAACAGACGAATTGGCGAAACACTATGCTGAGGATTTTCATGCCAGGTAAATTCTAACTAAGTGCGTCCTCCGGTGGGCCGAAGAGGTTTATGTTGGCGGACGAGGATGCGTGGCGGCTGTTTTCGAGATATCTTAGGGAGGAGAACTAGCCATGGAACGGAATGCGGAAAGTTTTTTCAAAATCGATGCGCTGGCCGAAGAAGCTGGAGGTTATTTTGCTCTGCCGTCTAAAGAAAATATAGAGTATACAGATTTACTGTTTGACGTATGTGAGCAATTCGGAATCCGCTATTATTCCGCCACTCCAAAGGAACGGCATTTTGTTGAGGCAGTGACGCACGTTACATGGGCAAAAATGCAGGAGGAAAAGACAGGTATCAAACAGGATATCCGTCCGGCCTTCTCTGCCTGACCCACAAGTTGACCCACAATAGGAAAAATCCGGGTGGAAACAACGGAGAAGGTAGGACGCACACGTCTCTGGTCCTGTAGAAAAGAGCCTCAAACGGGTCCGAAAGGGTCTAACGGAATTTTAGACAGGACTTCGGGAGATGGCGGATCAATTGGCACTGGACTTAGTTGACAAGGGATTGGTGACAGACCAGCTGACGCTGACGGTGGGCTATGACATTGAAAACCTGTCGGACCCGGAGCACCGTAAGAACTATCAAGGCGAAATCAAATCGGACCGTTACGGGCGTTCTGTTCCCAAACACGCCCACGGCACCGTCAACCTGGAGGACTACACCGCTTCCACAAGGCGTATTATCACCGCCGCTTTGGAGCTGTTTGACCGCATCATCGACAAGAATCTTCTGTCCCGCCGCCTGACGATTACGGCGGGCCGTGTGCTGCCGGAGAGCGAGGCCCCCCAAAAGAAGGCGTTTGAGCAGCTTGACTTGTTCACAAACTACGCCGCTGTTCAGGAGCGGCAGGAACGGGAAGCCATTGAATTGGAACGGGAGAAGAAGGTGCAGAAGACGGTGCTGGATATTAAAAAGCGTTTTGGGAAAAACGCCATCCTGAAGGGCATGAACTTCCAGGAGGGGGCCACGGCGAAGGAGCGGAACCGCACGATTGGAGGGCATAGAAGTGGGGAAGTATGATGATATTATCGACCTGCCGCATCCTGACTCGGAGCGGCATCCCCGGATGCCTATGGCAAACCGGGCAGCGCAGTTTTCTCCATTCGCGGCCTTGACGGGTTATGAGGATGCCGTCCGGGAGACTGCCCGGTTGACGGACAGCAAAGCCGAGCTGACCGAGGAGGAGCAGTCCACTTTAAACACAAATCTTCAAATGCTGGCGGAAAAAATTGAAGAGCATCCAGAAGTGACGCTGACCTATTTCCGGCCAGACCAGAGGAAATCCGGCGGGGCCTATGTCACAGTTGCGGGCAGGGTGAAAAAACTGGACCATCATTTGAGGATGATGGTTCTGGATGATGGCCAGACAGTTCCAATAGAGGACTTAACGGAGGTTTGGCTTAGTTGACAAAAGTGCAACTATACAGGAGGCGGGAAGAATGATACAATAAGGCAGTATTCTAGGGCGGAGCAAATTAGGGCGGAGCATGTAAGGGAGGAACGGCGAAGAGAAGGGGCGTAGTGCGCCCTTTTAGCCGCACCGCAACGGCCTGGAAGAACAAAATAAGGACAAGAACACCGTAATTGCCTTTTGGGGCCGTTGCGGTCTTTTTTTGTCCCAAAATTGAAAGGAGCAAAATACTATGAGCGATCAGAGCAGCAATTTCCCGTTTGGAACCTTCGGACAGGAAGAAGGGCTGGATGTTGCCGCCATTTTTGGCGGCGGAGCCCCGGCCAGCGATGTGAACCCCTTTGAGACCCCGGTAGCGCAGCAGGCGGAATCCTCCACGCCAGAATCCCAGCCCCAAGTTACAGAGAACGCCGCTCAGCCGCCTCAGACAGCTCCGGCTCTCCAGGCGGCCCCCGCGGCAGTCTCGGAACCCCAGACGCCCCAGACGGCTCCGGCATCCGCTCCCGCTCAGACTGTGGTACATGCCGCGCCTCCGGCGGAGATGGATAATCCTATTGCGGCGGCCTTCACCCAGAAGGCGGCGGAGAACACCCAAAAGGGCCTTTTGGAAAAGCCTCCGGTGTTTTTTCACAAGAACGTGAAGGAGCCCATTGAGGACGCCTCCATGACCTTCGAGGAGCTTCGGATTCGCAAATCCGAGGACTTCACGGATCTGGAGGAGGGCAAATACGTGTCCTGGAGCGTGGACTACTGCGGCATCCGCAAAGATATCAAGGACCCCAAGGGTACCACCATCATCTCCGTGAAGGAGACCATTGAGCGGTCCCGGGAGTTCTTGGACGCCCTAAAGAAGTCCAAGGACAAGAACCCGGCCTGCTTGGTGAAGCCCAAGGTGGTCATGAAAACCAAGGGCACCGCCGCCAGCTATAAGGGAAACTTCCAGACGGTGGAAGAGGCCCGGGCGTCGGACAAGGTGATTTGCGTCATCCCCTCCAGCGACGGCAGATTCTATGAGCTGCGAAAAACGGATGCGGGCGAGTTCATCGCCCCCGCAAGCAAGGTTGTAGATTTTCAGCAGGTGCGGGCCGGGTTCACCCCGGCCCTGCCCCTGATCCCCCTGGACCTGATCGGCTCCATCGCCTCTTTTTTCCGCTCCTTCATGGAGGAAAACGCGGAGTATGAGGCTCTGGCGCTGATCTACTGGTCTGTGGAGGCTGAGTGCTTTTTCGCTTACGTCCCGAAGCAGACCGTCCGTAAAGACCATATAGAGGCGGACCTGCGGGACTGCCCCTATGACGACGATCCCCGGTATATCCGCTACGCCGACATTCACAGCCACAACAGCATGGAGGCGTTTTTCTCCCATGTGGACGACAGGGACGAACGGGGCACTGGATTGTATCTTGTGATGGGGAAGCTGGACCGCTTCTTCCCGGATATCAAGGCCCGGATTTCCTGCGGCGGTTCCTTTGTGGACATCGACCCCGGAGAGGTGATCGAGGGGCTGAAACGTGATTATCCCCAAGATTGGGTGAAGAATGTAAGCCGGGAGCAAAAACACCCCTTGCGCGGTTTTCCTGTAAGGCCAAGCGGCTTCCTGCCCTCTGCCTTGGAGGAACGGCTATGAAATATCCGACGGATGTGCCGGTGAAGCTCGTCCAGCTGGGTGCCGGCGGTACTGGCGGCCATATCGCGCCTCAAATCTACCGTCTGCTGTACTCCCTGAAGCGTCCCGCCCGTTACATCATCTGCGACGGCGATAAAGTGGAGGAAAAGAACCTGTTGCGGCAGAACTTCTCCCCGGCGGACCGGGGGGAGAATAAGGCCAGGGTGCTGGCGGAGCGATACTCTACGGTGTTCGGCCTGGAGGCAGAATATGTACCTTCCTTCATTGAAAAGCTAGACACACTGATGGAGCTGATCCGGCCCAATGAATGGGAACTGGATGAAATGTCCCGCGGCAAGGTAAAAGAAATGGTGATTCTGCTGGGAGCCGTGGACAACAACAAATCCCGTCGGCTCTGCCATCAGGCGTTTTACCAGTCCAAGGATCTGGTGTATATCGACAGCGGCAATGGGGAGTTCACCGGCCAAATTGTCTGCGGTGTGCGGCGAAACGGGCACACGGTATTCAAGCCCATCGGCGGCGTGCAGCCGGAGCTGCTGAAGGACACGGACAAGTTTCCCTCGGAGCTTTCCTGCGCCGAGGCGTCTGTTTCCGATCCCCAGAGTATGGCGGCCAACATCACGGCGGCTACAGCGGTGGTGAACATGGTGTACAACATCCTGGCCCTTGGTGAGAACCTGGTGCGGCAGACGGAGTTTTCCACCCGGACTGTGAAGATGCAGACAATTTTGGAAAAGCAGAGGAGGAAAGCGGCATGAGAGCCACTGTAGACGCGAAAGCCTTTTCGGAGGCATTGAACCATGTGGGCAGGGTGCCCCGGCAATCTACCATCCCTGTATTGGCGGGCGTGCTGGTCCGGTTTGAAAATGGACGCTGCTCTATAACCGGCACGGACTTTACCACTTGGCTAACCATAACACTGCCCGCCGTCGGTGATGACTTTACTTTTTTACTGGATAACCCCTCGGATGCGTCAAAAGCCTGCCGGTTCTTTGACGGTAAGCTGACGCTGGAGCTTCATGGCAAAAACCCGAAATATCCGTCGGTAACGCTTTCCTGCGGCCATCGTTCCGGGACCTTTAATGCATTCCCGGAGGAAGACTATCCAGAACAGCCCAAGCTGGAAGCAGGGGCTTCCTTTACCGCCAGCGCCGCCGCTCTGTTGAAACGGATCGAGCGGGTGAAGTATGCTGTCCGTGTGCCCGAGGGTTCTTCTGACTCGCCACAGCGGACCTGCGTGCAGTTCAGCGGAAACGACGTGTTCTGTTTGGACGGCTATCGGGCCGCCTGTGATACGGATTCGGCCTTGTCTTTCCCTGTACCCTTCTTGACCTGGGGAGATTCCCTGGCTCACCTGAAGCTGATGGGAGACAACGATGTGGTGGTCCTTGTAGAAGAAAGCTATGTCCTGCTTTCCTCGGACACCGTGGCCATTTGCTGCCGCCGGGAAGGTGTGGAGACTTATCCATTGTGGGATGCTGTTCCAAAGAGCTTCCCGGAGGAGTTTTTTGTTTCTCCGAAGATATTCCTGCGGGAGTTAGAGTACCTGAAAGGCTTTCAATCTAAAAGGAACCGTATTCCAACTGTACTTTGCGGAGGACGGTTGTTCCTGGATACTGAGGAGAACAAATGCTCTACGTCTGTAGAGATTGAGGGCGAAAGCAAGATCGCGGTGGGCTTTAACCCGCGCTATATGAAGGACGCCTTGACACAGTTCAAAGATGAACCTCGTGTAAAAATGAAGCTTAGCATTGGCTCCGGCCCCATCATCGTCGAGGCCGAGGGCCGGAAGGACTTCGCAATGGTGCTGCCGGTCCGGCTGCACGGGCTTATGGCGGCGTGAAAGGAGCGGTTATGCAAAACGAACAGAAGATACTGACCCAGGAGGAGTTCAGCTATTTGACCGCCAAGGCCGGAGATTTGGTGGAAGAGGCCGTGGCATATAACGCTATGGACTGTATGCTGCCCGCCCATATGAGCGCCGAGTGCATCCAGATGGGAGAGCCCTATTCGGAGCGGTGGGACCCGGAAATGGAGAAGGACCGGACAACCTTTGCCACGTTCAAGCGTATTTCCAAAGGCGTATGGCAGTATTGCGGCCATTGCTTTCTGGGCGAGACCGTGGAAAGAGGGTAAAGGATGGACTATCAGGATTTTGAGAAACTCTATCGCAAAGACCCAATTATATTCCATCTTGGTATGGAGCTATTAGAGGACCGAGGGCGGGACATGCTTTCTATTAGTACGGACCAGGCGCTTTGCGCCGCCGTCACAAAAAAGTTGTCCGAACTAATTTCGGCGGATAAAGTTATGGACGTGGTGAAAGCCGCCAGAGCTTTTGCTGGGTTGAGCGTTGTGGAGCGGTTGTCTTATGCCGCCCGCTGCGGTATTAAGCTGGAGTATGGTCCCAAGGAAAAGCGTGGCGTCTGCCCACTTTGCGGCGGCCAGCTACGCTACGATTGGCCCCGCGCCATTGGCTGGACCTGCAAAAAATGCGGAGCCACCGGCAGAGAGGTGTATCGGGAAATATTTGATGGCCACTATGACCTGCGAGACGCACAAGGGAGCCCCGTTGGTGGCCGGAATCATTAAGGAATTAAGGAGAACGATATGAAAAATCTGTATATCCCCAAGGGCCAGGCCCTTAACTATGACACGCTGGAGACGGAGCATCTGGTTGTAAACGGTATCTTGAACGTAGCCCACGGCCTCAAGGCCCGAACCATCAGCGGTGACGGACTGGTGCTTGCCGGGACTGTCTCGGCGGACGATATCCGCGTGCGGGAGCTGGAAGCCGCCTCGGTGTACTGCCTGCGGCTGGCGGCCAAGCGGGTCCAGGCGGCGGAGGTGTTCGCCTCGGAGAGCGCCGCCGTGTCCTGCTATCTCTGCGCCGACTACGTGTCGGCGGACCGGCTGACGGTAGCTCTGCATGAGGTGGGGAAGATCGACGCCCGTGAGGTCGCCGTTCTGACGCCGAAGGAGCGAAGCCTGTTCCGGCTGTTGCTGGCCTCGGCCCTGCGGTCGCTTTGGGCGTCCATGACCACGCCCCGCGAGAGGGAGGTCCTGGATGCGGAGTACCGGCAGGTACAGGAGGAGCCTTCTGCCGGAAAGACGGAAGATCCCAGGGATGAAGAACTGGAGCGGATTATCAGCATCTTCAAGTTGCTGCGTAACTCCGGCTATACGCTGAAAGTCATCCCCGGAACGCCAGAGGACAACGCACCCGCCTTTAATTTCCTGGCGGAACGGGCAAACCTTCCCGCCGCGTGAGCGCCGTGCGGGAGCGGATAGTCCTGGAGCGGACCGTTACGACTGAAAACGGACGGACGGTTCTTCGAGAGAGAAGAATCTGCGGCGTGCGGAACGCGGATGGGACCTTTCATCTGCGGGCCTGCTGCGGAAAGCGGTTTGTCGTCCGGCGGAAATCGGACGGGCAGATGAAAAGCGGAAGCAAGGCGGCTTGACCGTCTTTGAAGGCAAGGGACCGGACGGCCCCTTGCCCATTTTTATAAGGAGGAATCGCAATGTCTGTGAAGTCTCAAGAAAACAACATGCGCCGTCTGGCCAACCTGCTGAGCAAAGACCTCGGGTATATCTGGGGCGAGCGGGAAAGCGGCCCTAATGGAACAAAGAAAACCTTTTTGAACCTGGGCAAGGTGTTCTTGCGGACGCTGTCAAAAGACCTGGGCCTCCGGGATACTAAGGTTCAGTCCAACCCCAGTGGCATCGCCGTTTCCGGCGACTGCTCTCTGATTGGAATGTGGGAGCACAACGGTATCTACATCAGCCTCTCCCAGTTCTGTGGCGGGAAGTATGTGCTGCTGTACCGCATGGCCCGGCATATTCGGGACTATTCCAGCAGCCACAATCATTTCCTGACGCTGGACGATCTGCGGAAGCTGTCCTACACCGATCTGCTGGAAAAGTTTACGGCTCTGCGAAAGGAGGGTGGTTCCCATGGGCGACGCAACAATAGCTGGGCAGCCTGATGGACCGCAGTATTACGCGGTGGAGCAGCTTCGGACGGCGCAAAGCCGCATCTTGAACCTGTCCCAGTCGCTGGTCATCTGGCGGGCCAGGGTGGAGAAGTACCGGACTACGGACCGCACCGCCGCCAAGGATACCTTTGACGTTCTGTTGAGTGTCCGCCATGATTTGGCGGAGGTCCTAGGGAAAACCCGGCTGCTTTTGATGGAGGCGGAGGAATATCAGACAGCCCAAACCGCCGGAAAGCTCCGGGACGGACTGCTGGGCTTCAACCTCATGAGCAGCAATTACCGGCCTGTCTATGACACGCTCCACGCTTTTGCCCAGAGCCTTCCGGTGGAGGGGACCACCAACGCCGCCATCGTTGGACGGCTGATGAACAACATCAAGTTGGGCTACTACCCCACGGACCCGGACAACATTGCCTGGATGCTCCGGGGGATTCAGTTCCCGGAGGGCGTGACTACGAACCTTCTGGACCCCTGTTGCGGGTGCGGCAAGGCCCTGCGGCAGATTGCCCAGGGCAACAACTGCTACGCCTATGGGATGGAGCTGGACGAAAGCCGGGCAGAGGAGGCCCAAACGAGACTGCATCGTGTAGGCTTTGGCAGCTTCTTCTACAGCCGGATCAGCCGCGAGGCGTTCCATCTGCTGTTTTTGAACCCGCCGTATTTGTCCGTTCTCAATGAGAGCGGAGGAAAGTCCCGGCACGAGAAGCGGTTCTTGATCGAATCCTTCCCGGCTCTGGCCTATGGGGGATTGCTGATTTACGTGATCCCCTACTACCGCCTGACACCAGATATCTGCCGGGTCCTGGTTGACAACTTCTCCGATCTCGCCGTCTGGCGTTTTACCGACGCCGAGTTCAAAAAATTTAAGCAGGTGGCCGTGTTCGGCGTTCGGAAGCGAAGGGATCTGGTCCTCCAGGACACGCTCTGGCTGGAGCGGTACGCGGAAAATCCCGCCGCCATCCCCAGCCTGGCCGAGCTGCCGGAAAATCGGTATGCCCTTCCGGGGGAGCCGCTGGAGGTCCCTCTCTTCCAGGGACAGAAATTCAACCGGAGAGAGCTTGAGCAGCAGCTCCGGCGCTCTGCCAGCTTCACGCAGATGATGACGGCCCGCAGCGAGTTAGACGACGGGACAAAGCGGCCCCTTCTGCCGCTGTCCATCAGCCAGATCGGGCTGGTGGGCGGCTCCGGCATGATTAACGGGCTGATTGAATGCGATTCGCCCCATATCATCAAAGGCCGGATTATTAAGGTGATTCGCACGGTGTCGGAAGAACTGCACGACCATGATGGAATGCGGATGGGAGAAGAAATCCGCGAGACCATTTCCAATAAGATGATTTTCAACATCCTGACGCCCAAGGGCTTCAAGGCACTGACGTAAGGAGGAAAAAAGATGCCTACGGTAAAAAATCCACTGGCGGAGAGAAAGCCGCCAACAAAAAGGAACCAGCCTCCGGCGAAACTGGTTCCCCTTGGCCGCACGGTGGCAACTCCCGCTGTGCTTGACGCCGTTCCTTTTCTGGAAATCCAGATTGCTCTGGACCGTCATAGGCGGCACGATTGGGGCGACGTCTGCGAGGAGGATCGGAAGCGGAACGACCAGGCGCTGAAAACCGGCGAACGCCTGTTGTCCGTCTATAAGAGCGGCGGCGGCACGAAGTTCTGGATTATTACCGAACGGGACAGGTCCGTTACTACGGTCCTGCTGCCCTCGGATTATTAAGGAAGGAGTTTAATATGAGAGCAAGCCATCTGGCGGTAGTCTTTCCGGTAAAGGGACTTCCGCGAAACACGGTCCACGCCTGCGGTGCGCTCTGGACGCGAACCAGCCGTATGCTGCTCCCGGGCCTGGGAAGGTTCTATGACCGATTCCACCCGGCGGCACAGCCTTGGGGGGTGGATATCCCAACTCCGCTCAGCGTTGTGCTGGGACGGGACGACCCCAGCCTGTTTCTCCGCCTGTATTTTCGGGCGAGGAAGTTTCGGGAGTCATCCATTGATTTCCATGTGGGCGCAGCAATTGCCGAAACAGGCTTTGAAAAGCTCAAAAAGGTGGGCGATGTTCTGATCTGTCCCGTAACCCTGAACGGAACAAACAAATGTCTGGAGGGACATATCTTCTGGCACGCGGCAATAGCCCAAGGGGAGATTTTGCCGGACTGCGGCATCTACTACGCGGAGTACAAGCGTTCCATAGTGGAGCCGGGGCTGGAGAAGTGCATTGAGAGCGCCCCGGCGGACTACGCTTTATGCATGGTCACGCTGGAGCATGGGGAGGACCGTCATGGAATTTGATAAACAGCGGTTCTTTCAGGCTCTTTTGGAGGCTCCGGCGGAACAGCCTCTGCTGGAAACGCCGGAGCGCAGCGAATATCTGCAAACGCAGGTCTTTGACAGGCTGGAAGCCGGAGAGACCTTCAGCCTGATGGCCCTGGACTGGAACGCTTTCGAGCTGCGGCACGTTACGCCGGTGAACTATGACCGGTTGTATGACCGGGCGCATCAGGGGTGGCTCCTGGGCATCAATGCCTTTCTCCGCAAAGCGCCCGCTGCCAGCCTGAGCGAGAAGAGCTTTTTTTAGGAGGAGCTATGTACAACTACGAATATGAGGCGGACGTTCTTCGGTTCTTGCGGCTGGCAAAATACCTTTACTGTCAGGCTCCCGCCGCCCTGGAGGCTATTTTACGGGTATACGGAAATTTTGACCTGGAGCATCTGTTTGAGCTTTGCGAGAGCATCATCTGGGAGATATGCACCGACGTCTTCTTTGACCAGGATGATGGCTACGAAACTTCCTTCTGCACCTTCAGCCATCCGCTTATGGACCGCTTCTGCGCTTTGAGCGGAGAGTGGAGCTTTATCAGCAGACAATCCGACGGCGCTTGGCAGCGGAAGCTCGGCGACATTGCGGAGTATTACCTGATGGGGACAAACTACAGCGTCATGCAATTGGAATGTTTTCCGGGGCAAAACCACGCGAAACTTCGAACCTGGTTTTCCTCGGACTGCTATGACCCCGCAGACTTCGGCAACAGCCTTGTGGACATGCTGCTTTGCGTCCAGCGGGAAAACAAGCGATTGGAAGGACTGCTGAAAGAAGCGGGAGCGAGAAAGGAGGCGGCGTGATGCCGGCGGAAAACAAGGACAATACCAGGGATATGGTCCTGCGAATATCGCCCTCAAGAAACACGTTGATGGTTGAGGAGCTGAAACCGGGTGGGGCGGTGGCTTATAAAGAGATCTCGCCCCTGGAGTTGTACTTCATCATCAACAACAGCTATACCAGCAGGGACCTTCTCAGAAGCGGTTTTCTCCCGGAGAACTGCCTCCATGTTTCCATGAGCAGCGCGGAGAGACACTTTATTGTCTGGAACCACGAGCTGCGGGCGGATATCACCTACAAGGATACGAAGTACCCGGATTTCCCGCTTCCCCGGCTTGTATTTGGGGTTCGGATGTTGGAAAACGGAAAGGTGGCGGATTGCTCCATCGGTGTAGTGGCGGACGAAACGCCCACGCCGGAGACTCGGATGTTTCACTACCCCTTCTCCAATGTTTATGAGCACGGAAAGGTGTGTTCTGGAAACAACATTCTGCCCAGGTACCGGAAGCTCCAGGCACTGAAGCATTTCCCCCGCTACCTGCTGGAGCTGCCGGACAATGACGATATGTACAGCCCAAAAAACAACAAGCTGGGCCTTGGGCACAAGGAACTACTGGAGCACCTGAAAGACAAAGACCCGGCGTATTACTACTCGGGCATCCTGATTCCGAGCGGCACTACGCTGGCGGACTATATCTGCGGGAGGTGACGCAATGTCACAGAAAGACGCGCGCACGATCCAGGCGGAGCTGGCCAAGCCCTTCGCCGCCGAGGATTTGGAATGGCGGCTGCAAAGGACCTTTGAGGTGCAGGGCCGCATGACCGGCATTGCCGTCCCCTACGTGACCAACCGGGCCATCATGAACCGGCTGGACAGCGTGGTGGGGCCGCAGAACTGGTACAACCAGTACCAACCCTGGCACACCGCTGGAAAGAAAGAGGCCCAGATCTGCGGTATCTCAATTTACTTCGAGGGCCGGGGCTTCATCACCAAATGGGACGGCGCGGAGGATTCGGACGTCGAACCCATCAAGGGCGGCCTCAGCGACAGCATGAAGCGGGCCGCCGTCCAGTGGGGCATCGGCCGGGTCCTGTACAACATGGACACGGTTTGCGTGGACGTGGAGCAGTGGGGCAAGAGCTGGGTCATCAAAAAAGGCGCCCGGGCCAAGCTGGACAAGGCGTATCTGGATATGCTGAAAGCCTTGAAGCTGGAGCCCGCCCCTGCCGGGGGACTCCAGTCTCTGATCTCCAGCGGCGATGTGGAACCGGACGATACCCCCAGGCGGACCGGGACCCCGGCGATTCCGCCCAAGGACGGCGGCACACCGAAGGAGGGAGGAGTTTCCGCGAAACAGTCCTCCAAAAAGACGGAACAGGCGGCGCAAGCTGTCTCGGACCAGCCCGGCTACACCTATATCGTCACCGCCAGCAGCACGCAAAAGGGCATGAAAACGACCAGCGTGTCGTTGCGCCTGAGAGGTGCGGACGGCAAGGAGATCACCGCCTTTGCCCAGGGCGAACACCCCCTGCTGGTCCCCGGGGCCATGCTGGCTTCCGCCAAGCTGACCACCAGGAAGCAGGATACGGTGGTGTACTACGTCCTGGAATCGTACAAAATCGCGGAGCCCCAGGGGGAGGCCGCGTAGAAAGGAGTTTTACATGGAAAAGATCAAGTCTTTTCAAATCACCGGCATGACCATTTCCGGCTTCAAGTCTTATCAGGAGCCCACGGAATTGACCTTTGGAAATCCTACCATTATCACCGGCGGCAACGGCCGGGGGAAAACCAGCGTGGCGGACGCCATCGCCT
>CAOJHG010000013.1 GCA_948435975.1 uncultured Oscillibacter sp.
CCCCTCCCGCCTCCGCCGGCAGACGCCTTGAGAAGAACGGGGTACCCTGCCGCCTCCGCCGCCGCGAGAGCATCCTCCACAGACTGCACCGGACCATTGGAACCCGGCGTGACAGGGACGTTTGCTTTCCGCATCAGGTCTCGGGCGGCGGACTTGGAGCCTGCTTTCCGAATGGCGGCGCCGGATGGTCCGATGAAGGTCAGTCCCGCTTCCACACAGGCGTCAGCGAAATCCGCGTTCTCGGACAGGAAGCCGTAGCCGGGATGGATGCCGTCGCAGTTGGTGCCTATGGCGGCGGTAAGGAGCGCGGTCTGATTCAGATAGCTTTCGGCAGCCTTGGCGGAACCGATGCACACGGCCTGCCCTGCTAATTGGACATGGAGGGCCTCGGCGTCGGCTTCGGAATAGACGGCCACAGTCTCAATGCCCAGCTCCCGGCAGGCGCGGAGGACCCGGAGGGCGATTTCCCCTCGGTTCGCAATCAACACCCGCTTCAGCATGGCTTATACCGCATCAGCGCCTCGCCGAAGGAGGCCAGCTCGCCATTGGCTTTCAGTACGGTTTCGATCACGCAGTCGCAGGGGGCGGGAACCTCGATCATGGTCTTCATGGCTTCCAGAAGGCAGACGGTCTCTCCCTTTTTCATCACAGCGCCCGGAGCGGCAAAGGGCGGCTGGTCCGGGGCGGGAGCGGCGTAGAAAGTGCCCACCAGGGGGGCGGCGATCACAGGGGCGTTTTCCTCCGCCTGGGCCGCCGGGGCCGCTGGAACTGCCTGCACCGCAGCGGGTACAGCGGCAGGCGCAGCATTCCGGCCCAGTTCGATGGAGAAATCTTTGCAGGTCAGCTTCAAGGTATGGAGCGAACTGCTGTCAAAGCGCGCAATCAAATCGTAAATTTCCTGATTCGTCATAGAATGGTCTCCTCTTTTGCCCGAAGCATGACAGGCTTGCTTTTTTGTGCTCTTGGCGTGAATATCGAGCCTCCCCAGGGCTGTCAGCAAAAATCACTTATGGCTGTCCAAATAGTTGACAATATCCCCAACGGTCTTGAGTCCGGCCACATCAGCGTCGTCGATCTTGATTCCGCTGGCCTCCTCCAGAGCCATCACCAGCTCTACTGCCGCCAGGGAGTCCGCACCCAGGTCGTCTGCCAGGGAGGCTTCCAGCGTAACCTGCTCTTCCTCGCAGCCAAGGGTCTCTACAATAATGTCCCGTACTTCTTCGAATTTCATGTCCATTTACTCCTTTTATGTTTGTTTTGGGCTTGTCGAAACGGCAATTATTTTAGCTAAAAAATTTTAATTAAAATAATTGAGCTTATTTTACACAGAGGGCCTCTCCCTGTCAAGGAAAATTTTCGCTAAAAAGTCTTCCATTTTCCAGAAACTTCTTATATAATTGGGAGGATTCCCCGGGGCGCCCGCCTCGGCATACAGCAGGAGGTCAGCATGAAAATTGTCATTGTGGGTGCTGGCAAAGTTGGACGGACCTTGACCCAGCAGCTCTCAGCGGACGGGCACAAGGTCACCGTCATCGACCAGGACCCCCGCCTGATCGACAACATTATAAATATATACGACGTGATGGCCGTCTGCGGAAACGGCGCGGGCTACAGCGTCCAGCAGGAAGCCGAGGTGGGCAAGGCCGAGCTCCTCATCGCCACCACCTCCAGCGACGAGCTCAACATCCTCGCCTGCCTTGTGGCGAAAAAGCTGGGCATCCGCCACACCATCGCCCGTATCCGAAATCCGGAGTACGAACAGCAGCTCCGTTTCATGCGGGGGGAACTGGGTCTCTCCATGGCCATCAATCCCGAGCGGGCCGCCGCAAGAGAAATTGCCCGGGTCCTCCGTTTCCCCGCCGCCATGAAGGTGGAATCCTTCTCCAAGGGGCGGCTGGAGCTGGTTGAATACCGTCTCCCACCGGACTCCGCTTTGGACGGGCTCCAGCTTGTGGACCTCTATCGGAACGTCCGGGTCCGGGTGCTGATTTGCGCCGTGTCCCGGAAAGGAGAGACCATCATCCCCTCCGGCGATTTCATCCTCCGCAGCGGCGACAAAATCTATCTCACCTCTTCCCCGGAACAGCTTGCCCAGTTCTTCCGCCACTTGGGGGTATTCCGCAGCAAGGCGTCCTCCGTCATGATTGTGGGCGCCAGCAAAATCTGTTATTATCTGGCCTCTGAGCTTCTGAGCATGGGCATGGATGTGAAAATCATCGACCGGGAGGAGCAGCGCTGCATCCAGATGGCGGAGCAGCTCCCCAAGGCCCTGGTTATCGTGGGCGACGGTACCGACACCGACCTGCTCCACGAGGAAGGCATCGGCCAGACAGACGCCTTTGTTGCCATTACCGGCATTGACGAGGCCAATATCCTGATGTCCATCTGCGCCGCCAAGCAGTCCGGCGACTGTAAGGTTGTGGCAAAAATCAACCGGAAGGCCCTGGTTGACCTGGTTTCCAATGAGAGCATGATCGACAGCGTCATTTCTGCAAGCTCCACCACCACGGAATTGATTGTTCAGTACGTCCGGGCCATGGAGAGCGCTTCCGGGGCCCAGATCAAGACCCTGCACCGCCTGGTAGACGGCGAGGTAGAGGCCCTGGAATTCGGCGTTCCCGCAGACGCGCCCTTCATCGGCATCCCCCTGAAAGACCTGAAGCTGCGCAACGGTCTCCTTCTGGCAGGCATTGTCCGGCAGAACGGGAAAATCGTGATCCCCTCCGGCGGAGACACGCTGAACGCCTATGATGATGTGATCGTTGTCACTACGGACACCACCCTTCAGGACATCCACGATATTTTGCAGTAAAGGGGGGCGGGCCTCTTGAATTATCAAATGATCGGCTTTGTCATCAGCCGGATTCTCTGGACGGAGGCGGCCCTGATGCTGCTCCCGGTCCTCGTGGCGCTGCTGTATGGTGAGAGCGCCATCCCCTTCCTGGCCTCTATCGCCGCGCTGGCTCTGACAGGTCTGGCACTCTGCCGCAGGCCCAGGCAGACCGCCCTTTACGCCCGGGACGGCTTCGCAGTTGTGGCCCTGGCCTGGGTAGGCATGTCTTTGTTCGGCGCAATCCCCTTTGTGATTTCCGGCGATATCCCCCACTTTATCAACGCCTTTTTCGAGACGGTCTCCGGCTTCACCACCACCGGCGCCACCATCCTCACCGAAGTGGAATCCCTCACCCGCAGCGGACTGTTCTGGCGCAGCTTCACCCACTGGGTCGGCGGCATGGGTGTGCTGGTATTCGTCATGGCGGTGCTGCCAATGACTGACGGCCACGGGATGCACCTTCTCCGGGCGGAGATGCCGGGCCCGTCGGTGGGCAAGCTGGTCAGCCGTATGAGCGACACGGCCAAAATCCTTTATGGCATTTACCTGGTCATGACTCTGGTGGAAATCGTCCTGCTGGTCCTGGGAGGAATGCCCCTGTTTGACGCCTGCATCCACTCCTTCGGCTCTGCGGGCACCGGCGGTTTCAGCAGCCGCAACCTCAGCGTGGGCGCCTACGACAGCGCCTATTTCGATGTAGTGATCGGCGTTTTCATGCTGCTCTTCGGCGTAAACTTCAACCTCTATTACTTCCTCCTCATCCGCCGCTTCAAGGAGGTCTTCCAGTCTGAGGAGCTGCGGGCCTATCTGCTTATCGTGGCGGCGGCGGTGGTTGGAATCGCCTGGAACATCTACCATATTTACGGCTCTGTGGCGGCCAGCCTCCGATACGCCTTCTTTCAGGTCTCCACCATTGTCACCACCACCGGATACGCTACGGCGGACTTCAACCTCTGGCCGGCCTTCTCCAAGACGATTCTGGTCATCCTCATGTTCATGGGTGCCTGCGCCGGGTCCACAGGCGGCGGCATCAAGGTGGCCCGGTTCGTTATTTTAGCAAAAACCTCCTGGGGCGACATGAAAAAAATGCTTCATCCCAACGCCGTGGTTCCTATCCGCTTCGAGGGAAAGCCCCTGACCGACCGACAGGTTCGCAGCGTCCACCTGTTCCTGACGGTGTATCTCATCATCTTCACGGTCTCCGTTCTGCTGCTGTCTCTGGAGCAGCTTGACCTGATTACCACCTTCACCGCTGTAGTCTCCTGCATCAATAACATTGGTCCCGGCCTGGAGCTGGTAGGGCCTATGGGCAATTTCTCCCAGTTCTCCTGGGCTTCCAAGATTCTGCTGTCCTTTGATATGCTGGTGGGCCGTCTGGAGATTTTCCCCATGCTCCTGCTCTTCGCCCCCTCCATCTGGAAACGGGGAAGCATCCGGCGGCACATCTCCTGACAATGTCAAAACCTCATCCTGATAAAAACGCGCCCTGGACGGTTTGCCCAAGGCGCGTTTTTTCATAGGGTCAGCCGAGGAGGATTTTTATCAGGGTCAGGACCAGAACGGTATCCTCTACGGCCTCCTCTACGGTCTTGCCAGTGTCCAGCGCTTTCATGTCTGTTCCTCCATTGATTTGAATATGCGGTTTCCGCTTCCTGGAATCTGTAGCCAGTATAGCAGAGCAAAGGGCCGGATTCCATTCATCTCCCTTACAGTTTCCGCCGGTTTCTTACAATTCCGTAAGATGGGATTCCTTCTCCATTTCCGTCTCTGCGGCGGAAAAACTGGTGGTTGTCAAACTCTGGGGAACCTGCTATAATCTTCTCATTCGACACTAAACGCCACACTTCGCGGCAAATAAGAGAGGAGATGTCATTTTATGCGTATACGGCAGCGATTGACGGCATTCCTGCTGACGGCGGCACTGATGGTCCCGGCCCTCCCAGCGGCACAGGCGGCAGAGCCGGAGACTGAAGGCAGCATTTCCGCCACAATCCGCATAGACTGCCCCCAGAATCTGGAGGCCCTGCAAGGCCGGGATCTGCGGGTAGAGCTGTTCCAGGACGACCGTTCCCTGGGAGAGCTTTCCCTGACCTGGGACAGCGAGAACGGGGACCTGAGCGGCTACCCGGCGGCGGTAGAGCTGCGGAATCAGGACGGCGGCGCCCTTGACGGCGGAAGCTGGCCCGGCTACCTCGATTTCGCCGTCAGCGGACTTCCCCGCGGCAATTACCGTCTGAAATTCACCGGGGAAGGCTATGCCGCCTACACCCAGGACCTCACGTTGGACCAGTATGCCCAGCATGTCATTCTGGGAACCGGCGACGCAACCTTTACCCTGGGCGACGTCACCGGAGACGGAACCATCAACGAGAAGGACCGGGACCTGCTGGCCGGGGCGCTGGGTTCCAAAGCTTCTCAGGATTTGGAGCGCTTTGATCTGACCGGCGATGGGACCATCAATATTTACGACCTGGCCTGCGTCACCCGGAATGCCAAAACTTCTGGTCTTGCGGATGTGCTGGACACGGCCTATCTTGCGCCCCCAGTGGATCTGAACGCGCTGTCCGCCTGGCTGGACCGGAGCGGCATTTCTGTAACGGGGAACCTGGAGGACCTGTTCCGGGACAATGGCAGCAGCGTCCTGTTCACGCCTTCGGAAACGGAGGATATGAAGCTGGTCATCCCTCTGACCCAGGCCATTGAGATGGAGGAGCTGCAAATCTTCACCCCCGAGGGCCCCGGCGAGGTGATGGCGGGGACCGTCTCCCTGACCGGCGCGGATGGAAGCACCCAGGACTTCAGCTTCGACAACACCCTGCCCGAAGGCGTCCATGCCATCCGGGCCGTTCCTGGCAGCGGCGTAATTACCATCTCTCTGGGGAAGCGAGTGGCCGTGAAGGAGGTCACCATCACCGTCACCCGTACCGAGAGCGGAGCTTACGCGGCAGTGGAGTCCATCCAGTTCCTGCGGGACATCGTGCCGGAAAACCCCGTGCAGCCCAACAGAGAAATCCGGAACCTGACCGCCGCGCCCGGAGATGGACAGGTCAGCCTCCGTTGGAACGACCTGCCCAACGTCACCGGCTACCGGGTAGACTACTGGGCTAAAGACGGCAGCGGAACCCGGAAATCCCTTCAGGTGAACGTCTCCCAGGCGGAGATTACCGGTCTGGAGAATCTGAAGGTCTACTGCTTCACCGTCACGCCTATAAATGGCGCTTGGGAGGGAACCACCTCTGCCATCGTTTCCGCAGAGCCGCAGCCCAGCAAGGCCCCCGACGCGCCGGATATGATTTCCGTGAGCGAGCTGGATGGGGCGCTGCGGGTCTCCTGGAAAGCGTCCAAGGCGGCTACTTATTATGAGCTTTACTACAAGACCGCTGACGACTCCGATTTCAGTCAGTGGGGCGGGCAGATCAACGGCACCAGCACCACTCTCACCGGCTTGACCAACGGCGTCACCTACTCCCTTTATCTCATCGCCGGAAACGCTGTGGGCGTCAGCGGGAAATCCAGAACCGCTGAGGGAACTCCCCAGGCCGTGGACTACAGCCGTCCTGAGGGCATCCCTACAGAGGGCGTACTCGACTGGGAGGATATTGAGCGGGTCTGGCTGGCGAATGGGAACAATGTCTCCCCCTCCTCTTACACTGCCGCGAACCCGTTCCGTCCCGAGAACATGGCGGACGGAGATTTCAGCACCCACTGGACCTCCCATTCCTACGGCGACGGCAATTGGTGGGACAGCAAGCAGGTCCTGGCCTCTTTCCGGCGTCCTGTGGACCTCAGCAGCGTTATCTGGGTCCCCCGTCTGGACGGCAGTTATGCTTCCAACCTGCGGGCATACACCGTCACCGTCTGGCGGCAGGGCGACGATCTCAACGGTCCTGGTACTCTTGTGGCGCCTGATCCCAACCGGGGCGGCAGTTCCGATGCGGACACCTGGCTCAGCGTCCGGAACAATCCCGCTGTTACCAAATTCGCCGTTCTTCCCTTCGAGCCGGTGACGGACGTGGTGAAGATTGCCATTACCATCGAGCAGGTGGATTACACGGCGGTGAGCCTCTCTGAGCTGATGTTCCTGGAGTACGACCCCGCGCACTGCCTGCCGGACAGTATCGCGGACCTGTTTACGGATGAACTGCGGCTTTCCCTGCGGCCCGGCGTGACCCAGGCGGACATCGACGCTCTGCGGGTCCGTCTGAACAGCGATGAGAAGAATTATTACCTTGATTTGGACGCATTGTCCGATGAGCTGGACCTGGCCGGAGAGCTTTTGCGCGGCGATCTCAGCCAGGGCGTGGTCCTGAACGGGGTGGAGTCCCGCGGAAACGGCCCCGACAACACGAAGTACCATCAAAGCGGCAGCGCCCTCCAGCCTTTGGGTGCGGCGGCGAAGGCCGGAGATGAAATCACCATCTATGCCTCTGGTATCCCCGCCGGGCAGACCGTCACCGTCTACGCCACCCAGTTTCATGCCGAGGCCTCTGCGTGGCGCGCACAAGCGGGGACTTTGGAAAACGGGCGGAATCTGCTCACCATTCCCCAGGTCGGCAGTCAGAACACCCCCAGAGGCGGCAGTTTGTACTTTACCTACAGCGGACCTTCTCCGGAAGGCATTCAGCTCCATGTCCGCAGGGCGGTGGATATCCCTGTTCTGGAGCTTTCCGATTGGTATGGGCAGACCGAGAGCGCCCGTAAAGATACCATCGGCGCTTATGTGGACGAATTGGGCGCTTTTGTGACTGCGCAGGGCATCAACGACGGAAATAAGACCGTCAACTGCTTCAATGTCACGGAGATTTCTACGCCCACCATGCTGCTTTCCCTTCCTGCGGCGGCAGTCCTCAGCGGAAGCGGAAAAAGCCCGACGGAACAGACCAACACCCTCTATCAGACCGTCTTGGCTTGGGAAGATTTGATGCACATCTGCAACACTACCCAAGGCATTGACAATACCTACGATAAAAACGACATGCAGACCCGGCAGAATATCCGCTGTATGCAGATGTTCAGCGGCGCGTTCATGTATGCCGCTGGAAACCACGTCGGCATCGGCTATGGTTCCTGCGCCGGAATGGTCTGCGGCAAGCCTATCGAGAGCCTGGAGAGCGGCGCAGTGAAAAATGGGCTTTTCGGCTGGGGCATCGCCCATGAAATCGGCCACAATATGGATAAGCTGGGCAAGGCCGAGATCACCAACAACCTCTATTCCCTCATGGTTCAGACCTTTGACGGAAAGCAGAATATTTTCCCCTCCCGCCTGGAGAGCAGCGGAAAGTACGCGGGCATTTTCACGAAGACGGCCCAGGGCTATCCCGGAGACTCCAACGATGTATTTGTACAGCTTGGCCTTTACTGGCAGCTCCATCTGGCCTATGACAGCGGAGATGCACCCATGGCTTTCTATAACCGCTTCTTCAAGGCATGGAAATCCGGCGAGTATTTCCAGGGCGCCGAGTCTTATCAGGACCGGGTTGCCCGGACGGCCTCCGCTGTGGCTGACCGCAACCTGACGGAGTTCTTCACCCGCTGGGGCATGACCCTCAGCGACAGTACCCTCGACATCCTTTCCCGCTATCCGGAAGAGACGCGGGCGGTGTGGTATCTCAGCGACCAGAGCCGCCGGGCGCGTCTCAGCGGAGAAACGGCGGCAGTTGGCACACTCTCCGCTGCTGCGGCACTGACGGGGGATAATCAGATCACCATTACTATCACGCCCAGCATCACTGGAAGTCTCCAGGGCTATGAGATTCGCCGCAGCAGCGACGGCGGGAAGAGCTTCCAATCTATTGCCTTTACCACCGAGACCGCCTACACAGACACTGTTGGCACCGCCAATCACCGTACTTACATCTATCAGGTGGCTGCCTATGACATTCTGGGCAACACTGTCAACGCTCCCGAGGCGTCGCAGTCCAATGAAATCCGGGTGGCCTATGATCAGACTGTGGACCCCAGCGCCTACACCCTCTCCCGGGACGGCAGTACAGTCACATTCCACCTAAAGGAAGAAACCCCCGTCTCCGGCCTGAAGCTCACAGGTTCCGGCCTGCCCGCGGAAGGAGCGTTCACCGTCACCATCTCCGGAAAGGACGGTACGCCTGTCACCGCCCGGCAGGGAGATTTCAGCCAGGGCAGTCAGGCTGTGGACGATCAGGACAGCTACCTCACCTATTTCCAGAAGCCTAAAGCCCCATCGGAGGACACCCGCATTTGGACCTATGACGCCATGACTGTCACCATTACCGGCATTCCTGCCAGCGTGGACAGCAGCGGTATCCTCCTGGTCAGCTATGCGGGAGACGACGTGGCCTTCCTGGAGGGCGGCGCCGGCCTCCTGTCCGATGATTACCACTATGGCTCCGGCAGCAGCAATGTGATTCCTGCCGGAACGCTGGTGATTGCTGGAACATACCGCGGCGACCCTGTATACCAGACGGTGAAAATCGAGGGCCGCTTTGCCCGTGCCGCGCTTGTGGATGGGGACGGCGGCGCTGGAACGGTCACCGAAACCACTGAGACCCGGTATCTGGATGGGCGGGTCCTGCTGTTTGCGGAAATCCCGGAAGATGGAGAGGTCAGCGACATCAGCGACGGCATTTTCCTCTTTATCCCCAACATCCAGCGGGAAGCGGAGCTGCAAGGGGAAGAGAGCAACTGCGCCCCCGTGAACCTGCTTCCCAGTGAGATGCGGGCGGTTCTCTCCCGGACGGACCTGCCCGACAGCGCCGACAGCCAGCGGGTGACGGCAGAAACCTTGTGGGTCAGCGCTCCCGGCGGCTCGGACCTGCCCACCATCGTATTGGAGGAAGACGAATGAAGCGGATTTTTACGGCTCTTCTGACTTTGAGCCTCCTTTTGGCTCTTACACTTCCAGTGTCGGCCCAAAGCGGAGACCCTGTCCTGGCCTGCCGGGAGGATGGGGACTCCGTGCGGCTCACCCTGGAAAACCTGGATGCTTCCGTGTATGCGCTCCAATTGGAACTGTCTTTGAAGGGAAAGTGCCCCAACGCGGTATTTACGCCGGATGTGACCGCCTTTGTTCCGGACTGCCGGACGGAGGTTTCCCAGTCGGAAACGGCTGTGACAATCTACATCTCCGCTCTGGAGGACGCGCCGGAGAATGGCAGTCTGCGGCTGGGCGTTCTGGAGCTGGGGGCCTCCTTCTCCTTGCCTGAGACGGCGGACCTCATCCTATTGGACCAAGACCTGCGGCCTGTGGGACCCAATGGAACAATCTCCCTCCGTATAGACCAGCAGGCCGAGAAACATCTGGTCCGCGCCGCTGAAACCAGTCACGGCAGCATCAGCATTCAGCCCGCCTCTGCCGCAGCTGGGGAGACCGTCACCATTACCGCCGCGCCGGACTCCGGTTACGCGCTGGACCGCCTTACCGCTGTGGACCGCCGTGGCCGGGACATCCCAATCACCGCCGCTTCCAACGGGCGGCACACCTTCCGGATGCCCGACTGGGATGTGACCGTTGAGGCTGTGTTCGCCCCCAGCGGCAGTCATGGAGGCGGAGGGACCAGCAGCGGAGGAACCAGCGGCGGAAGCGTCACAATCAGCAAAAATCCTCTGCCCTTTGTGGATGTCGCGGCGGCGGACTGGTGTTATAACGCTGTGCGGTACGTCTACGAAAAGGGGCTGATGAACGGTACCACCACGACCACCTTTAACCCCAGCGGCTCCACCACCCGCGGCATGATCGTGGCGATCCTCTACCGGCTGGAGGGTTCTCCCCTTGCTTCTGGAGCGTCCGCCTTTACCGACGTAGCCCCCACCGCCTACTATGCCTCTGCGGTCGCCTGGGCCTCGTCCAACGGCATCGTAAACGGCTATGAGGACAAGACCTTCCGGCCCAACAACCTTATCACCCGGGAACAGATGGCGGCGTTCCTGTACCGCTATGCCCAGTACAAAGGCCGGGACGTTTCTCAGCGGGCGGACCTCTCCGCTTTCACCGACGCGGGACAGATTGCCTCCTATGCCGTGGAGCCAATCCAATGGGCCAACATCCAAGGTCTGGTGAACGGGACCAGTACCACCACCCTTTCCCCCAAAGGCAGCGCTACACGGGCCCAAGTAGCGGTCATCCTCAACCGTTTCGATACTAACATCGTGCAGGGACGAGGCTGATAAAAATTTCATCCCAGGCCCGCCGTATCCTTGACACAGGGTGCGGCGGGTCTTTCTCCGGGACCAGGCATGGCTGCGAGGCGCTGGGACCGGCTGCCGGCCCTGTCCCGGAATTTCCTGCAAAAATGTGAACACGTGTAAAATTCTTCTTGCTTCTTGAGAAAGTCCGTGCTATAGTAAAAGAAGAAGAGGCCGTCCGGACCAGAGCGGCCTTGCGGAATTTTACAGGAAAGAAAGGTGCTTTTTATGGGAGTCGCTATTTCTCTCGCGGGGAAAAACGCCATCGTTACCGGCGGTGCAGGCGGTATGGGGCGCTGCACTGCCATGCTCCTGGCAGAAGCGGGGGCCAACGTGCTGGTTTCCGATATGGATGGAGACGCCGCTGCCGCCGTCGCCGCCGAGATTGTGGAAGCCTTCGGCGTCAAGGCTGTCTCTAACCGCTGCAATGTCGCGGTCAAGGCGGAGGTGGATGCAATGGTGGCCCAGGCTGTGGAGGTCTTCGGCCGGGTAGACATCTTGAACCATGTGGCGGGCGTGTTTGGCGCAGTAGACTTCCTGGAGGCCACTGAGGAGGACTATGATAAACAGCTCAACATCAACACCAAGGGGACCTTTTTCGTCAATCAGGCCGTTCTGCGTGTCATGATTCCCAACCGGGCGGGGAAAATCGTCAACATGTGCTCCCAGGCGGGCAAGTACGGCTTCCCCACCAACGTGGCCTACACCACCTCTAAGTTCGGCGTCACCGGTATGACACAGTCTATCGCCATGTACGCCGCCCCCTACAACATCAACGTCAACTGCGTCTGCCCCGGCATTGTGCGGACCAACATCTGGGAGCGGGCCCTGGAGGACATCCGCCGCCAGGGAGGGGACGCCGAGGCTTATTTCGAGTCCCGCCTCCAGGGTATCCCCCTCAAGCGGGCCCAGACCATGGAGGACATTGCCCATATGTTTCTCTACCTCTCCTCCGAGTACGCTGACAACATGACCGGGCAGGCCATTAACATCACCGGCGGACGGGTGATGCACTAATTGAAAGGAGTTCTCACGATTATGAACGCTCAGGAGATCATGAACAAGTTTTCTCTGGCAGGGAAGACCGCCCTTGTCACCGGCGGCTGCTATGGCATCGGCTTTGCCATCGCGGAGGCCCTGCACGCTGCCGGGGCCAAGGTCGCCTTCTGCGCTACCAGCGACACTTCTGTAGAAAAGGCCCTGGCTGCCTATCGCGCCGGGGGCATGGATGATGTAAAGGGCTACGTCTGCAATGTCACGAAGGAAGCCGAGGTGCGGGAGCTGATCGCCAAGGTGGAACAGGACGCGGCCCCCATCGACATCCTGGTGAACAACGCTGGCATTATCAAGCGCATTCCTATGTGTGATATGACGGTGGAGGATTTTGAGCGGGTAGTACAGGTGGACCTGACCGCGCCTTTCATCGTATCCAAGGCGGTGCTGCCCGGCATGATTCAGCGGGGGCACGGGAAAATCATCAATGTCTGCTCCATTCTCAGCGAGCTGGGCCGGGAGACTGTTGCCGCCTATACCGCTGCGAAGGGCGGCCTGAAGCTGCTGACCCAGAATATCTGCTCTGAGTTCGGCGGGCAGAACATCCAGTGCAACGGCATCGGCCCCGGGTACATCGCCACCCAGCAGACGGCGCCCCTCCGGGAACGGCAGGCCGACGGAAGCCGCCACCCCTTCGACCAGTTCATCGTCGGGCGGACGCCTGCCGGTCGTTGGGGCGAGCCGGAAGACCTGATGGGACCCGCGATTTTCCTGGCCTCCGACGCCTCCAACTTTGTCAACGGCCATGTATTGTATGTGGACGGCGGCGTTTTGGCCTATATCGGGAAGCAGCCCTGAGCGCCGGACCTGAATATCAGGAGAGGACCGTAAATGGGTCCTCTTCTTTTTTGGATTCTGCTGGTTCTTTATGGAAAACCGGTTGCAATTTTCTTGGAATTCAGGTATATTGTTATTATGTAGATTGTCAATCATTTGGGGTGGAAAGGATAGAACGATATGAAAATAACAACCAGACTATGGGCGCTGCTTCTGGCGCTGTGCTTGACCTTGGCCCTGGTCCCGCCGGTCCGGGCGGAGGAGGCAACGGTTAAGGTAGGAACCGGCGGAGATATTTTTGACGCGCTGAAAAGGGTCGCCGACGGCGGGACCATCGAAATAACCGGGACTGTCGAGGTTGAAGCGCAGGCAACCAGTACAGGCGGCACAGACGACACGCCCTGGATTATCGACAAAAACGTAACGATACAGGGCGGGACACTGAATGTTAATCGCGGCGGAGTGATTCTGAATGCGGATGTGACCTTCAAGGATATCACACTGGCGTTCCCGAACGCAGTCCGAAACGCTATTTTGGCCAATGGGCATAAATTGACCTTGGAAAATGTGGTTCGCTCCACAAATGCCGGACCAAAGAAAATCTATTTGTTCGGCGGCGGGCTGCTTCAAAATGATAACGCTCCAGAAAATTTTACCGTTCCAGCTCCCGGAAGCGCGGCTGAAATCATCATCAAAGGCACCACAGACATCGACGACATTTTCGCGGGCTGCCTCAGCATGGGCGGCATGAGCAACGAAAACGTCGGCCAGGACGGAAAGGAATCGAATTTTGCCGGTTCCGTTGCAGTCACGGTTCTTGGTGCAAAGAGCCTGGGCAGCGTGTATGCT
>CAOJHG010000014.1 GCA_948435975.1 uncultured Oscillibacter sp.
AAATAAAAACTGGGGCGGAGAATTACAAAAATCTGCAAGGGGGATTACACGATGATGGATGTTGCGAAAATCCGCGCCGTACTGGATGAGGCCAGCCGGTGGGATATGGACTATGAAGCCTTTGGGACCAGAGTGCATCTTCATCTGCTCCGCCCCGTCCTGCCGCTGGAGGAGCTGGAGGCGTGGGAGGAACAGATGGGCCTGACGCTGCCGGAGGATTACCGGGTCTATCTTACGCAGCTTGGGAACGGCGGAGCGGGTCCGGCCTATGGTCTGCCTCCTTTCGGAATGCCCGGCGGTCAGACCCTTCGAGAGCCCTGCATATACAGCGTCGAGAGGGCGGCAGATTACCATGAGATGATTCAAAAAATCCAGCGCTGGGAAGAGATGACAGAGTGGGATATTTACCAGGAGCATTTCCCGGACTGCCCTGGACGCACGGACCCCGACTGGAAGGAGGCCCATGATGAGGAGTGGAACGCTCGGCTGCGGAAATGCTTGGACCAGGAGCTGTGGGACCCCCATGCTGCACAACGGTTGTATGTTCCTTGCAAATGAAGGCTGTACTGCGGATATATACCTGATCCTCAACGGTTCTCACCGCGGGTTTGTCCATTACTGTGACAAGGATTCCGTCTGTGACCTGCCCCCAGAGTTTGACCAGTATTGCAAGGAGTATCTGAAAAGAGATTTTGCCGCCTACTACATGGCGTATGTGGACAAAACGGAGGACTGCTGCCGGAATATGAGCGCTGAAAAACGCCGCCGTGCTGCGTGGGAGCGGGCGCAGGTGCGGGACTTCCTGGCCGCCGCGGAGCTTTCGGACTGGCAGGGCGCGAGACGTTTGCTGGAGGCAATGGGAGATTCCCGCGGTCTGTCCAGGAAATCCCGCAGCTTCTTCCACCAGTACGAGTCCCGTATGATGGAGGCTTTTCCAGAGGATGAGGCAGTCTGGAAATTCTTCGACGGGGCGTTTGGGTCCTGGAACAGCTATGGTTATCCTAATGAGCCGCTCTCTTTTCAGAAGGACGGCGGGCGGTGGCGGAATCCCCGTCAGTCTTTCCAAGCGTTTGTGCAGACCTTTTATGATTAACGCGTAACCCCGTTTGCTGCTCGCGCTGACAGCATTCAGCGGCGTGATACTGATTGGAAGCGCTGTTTCGGATTGGAGGAGCGGGAATCGGCAGACGCGGCTTCCAGACAGAGAAAATATGGATTCCCCTCAAAAACCGGAATTTGCAGGAGAAAATTTATATGAAGAGAATTGCGCTTTTGTTTTTGATTCTTATAAGTCTGTCTGGCTGTGCGACTGGCGCAAAAGACGGAACGGGCGATTTTGACATGTTTGCCGAAGAAAGACCAGAAAAAATACACGACGATATTGCGCCTGGAAGTTTCCGGCAGGTCAATATAAGCGGTAATGCCAAATCCATAGTCATAAGGCCGGGCGCAAGCGAAAACTTTGAATTTTACAATGGAGATTTGAACCTGGCTCATACATATACCGTCTGCTGTGGCGGAAGTGAAGAAACTCTCGACATTGAAATCACGATGGAAAACCCGGACGAAGACAATGATATCCTTGGGTCAGTCCTGATTGATATACCAAAAAAAGAATTTGAAAAAGTTGAAATAGCAGGCGATTTCAGGCAGGTTTCTCTTGGCACCATCAATTCAGATGTGTTGATTCATGCAAACGATTCACTTGTAAATCTTGACTTGGAGGCTGACCTTTTGAATCATGATATTACACTGGATGGTTCAGAATCAAATGCTTTCAGATGTGTTTCGGTTTATTTGGATAAATTTCCTGACAATATCAGTATGGACTTGAACCTGATCCAGGGCGGCACAATAAACGATCCACAGGATATACTTCAAGAGAACGGTTTTGAAGCAGGTTCCGGGAAACCCGTTATAAGTATCAATCATGCAAAAGAAGTAAACATTTTGAAGCAAGAATGAACATGTGCATGGCAGGCAATAAAAGGAAAATTATAGCTTGCCGGGCAGCTATTTTGACGAAAGGGGCATTTATCAACGCAAAAGGAAAAATTTGGATTTTCCCTTGGCGTTTCGCTTGTGGTTTGGCAGAATATCACTCAGAAGAAATGCGGCCCTTACAATTAGATATCATGTCAGGCTGAATGCGGCGTGGATTCTCGCTGTGGAAGCACAAAATGCGGTTCCTAAGGAATCTTGTTTCATTCGGCTTTTTTCTTGCCGTGTCCACAGGAGGGGGTATCCTGGGGGCGCGGTTTTTCTGTATTGCAGACTTTCCAAAAGGGAGATGAACGCCGGCGTTTGGAGCAGACTGCCCTCAAGCTGGAGGCGGGTATCTGCGGCAGGTTTTCGGTCCCGCCAAGCCTATCGTAGTGGCGAATCTGGGGGCGTTTCCTCTCCGGGTGGACACGATGGCGGGAAAACTCCGGGTCCATGGGGGCAGCATCGTCCGGCTGAATAAAAAGGTCCCCCGCCGGGAATGTGCAATGCCGGAGGACTTTCCGAAATAATGATTCGGACATCAGGCAGGACGGAGGGGTAAAACCGCAGTATGGGCGAAAGGACTTGCAATTTTCCTGAGCAGAAGGTACAATGAGAAAGGAAAACCTGGAAAAACCAACCGATTTTGGAGGGAGATTACATGACCTATCAGGAAGTCCTGGATAGGGCCCGGACCTGCATGGGCCCCTACTGCAAATCCTGCCCTACCTGTAATGGCCTGGGATGCAGGAATACCGTCCCAGGCCCTGGAGCAAAGGGCATCGGCACCACGTTTATCCGCAACTATCAGAAATGGCAGGAGCTCTGTGTGAACATGGACACCATCTGCGAAAACAAGCCTGTAGACACGTCCTTCACCCTCTTCGGGCAGACGATGTCGATTCCCGTTCTTGCAGCTCCTGTGGGCGCGGTAAAGCTCCACTATGGCGACAAGTACGACGACCTTGCCTATAATGATATCCTGGTTCCGGCGTGCGCAGAGGCGGGGATCGCGGCCTTTACCGGAGACGGCGTGGACCCCGCTGTAATGGAGGGCACGGCCAAGGCGCTGATGCCCTGCGGCGGACGGGGCGTGCCTACCATCAAGCCGTGGGACCTGGAAACTATCCGGAAGAAAATGGACCTTGTGAAGCCCGCGAAGCCCTTTGCAATTGCGATGGATATTGACGCGGCGGGTCTGCCCTTCTTGAAAAATCTACAGCCCCCGGCGGGAAGCAAGACCGTGGAGGAGCTGCGGGAAATTGCCGGAATAGCGGGAGTCCCTTTCATCCTCAAGGGCATCATGACGGTGGGCGGCGCGAAAAAGGCGCTGGAGGCCGGCGCGGCTGGTATCGTAGTGTCCAACCACGGAGGCCGGGTGCTGGATCAATGCCCCTCGACTGCGGAGGTCCTGCCGGGAATCGTGGATGCCGTGGGCGGAAAAATGGTCGTTCTGGCAGACGGAGGCATCCGGAGCGGCATGGATGTGTTTAAGGCGCTGGCCCTGGGAGCGGACGGCGTGCTGATTGGGCGGCCGTTTGTGAACATGGTGTACGGCGGCGGCGCAGAGGGCGTGAAAGTATACGTAGAGAAGCTCAAAGCCGAGCTGACGGACACCATGGCCATGTGCGGGGCCCACTCCCTGGCGGAGATTCGCCGGGATATGATTTTTGGATATTGATTTCAGACGCAGAGACGCCGGGGATTTTACCACCCCCGGCGTTATTCTTTGTTTTGGAACAGCTTGAATGGCTCTACCCGCAGCGCGTCGGCGAGGTTGAATACCACATCCAGGGACACGGCGCAGTCGGCGGTCTCGATACGGCTCATGTGTGTGCGGCTGATGTTGACCTGCTCTGCCAGCTTTTCCTGGGAGAAGCCCCGCAGCTTGCGGTAAAAGGCGATATTCAGGCCCAGATTTCTATAGCGCTCCTTCTGCCGGTTCTCCATTCCCTCACCTCTGATTCTTATTGTATCCGGCCATTGAAGCATTTACGATAACTTGACTCATAAATTTTATAACTTGACACGTTACAATCTTGCCGTTATACTTAACTTTACCGCTATCCTGTCTGTCACTGGAGGGTAAAGATGATGTATTGGCAAATGAAGCAGGGGCTGCTTTCGGGTCTGCTGGGTGCGCTGGCTGCCATTGTCGTGCCGGCGGTCCTGGTAAAATATGGCGGGGTCCCTTTCTGGCTGCTGGCTCCGCTGGCTTATGACGCTGTTTTTCCGCTGAGGCGCCCGCTTCGCTTATTTACCGCCCTGACGGGCCTCCTGCTTTCCGTCTGACAGCGCCTAAAAAGCAGAAGCCTGTCATGAATGTCCCCTTCCCTACATAAACTACAGCAACACCGCAAGGGGGAATGAAGATGGGAAAATATACTGCGCAGATTGTAAAATGGGCCGCGCCGCTCCTGGCCGCCGTGCTGATGCTGGGAAGCACCGCCCGCGCCGTGGAGGTCGTCGCGCCGTCGGCCCTGCTGATGGAAAAGGAGACGGGGACCATCCTGTTTGCAAAGGACGAACACGCTGTCCTGGAGCCTGCCAGCGTGACCAAGATCATGACGCTGCTCCTCACTATGGAAGCAATCGACAGCGGCCAACTGAGCTATGATACTATGGTTGCCGCTTCTGCCCACGCCTGCTCCATGGGCGGGTCTCAGATTTGGCTGAAGGAGAATGAGCAGATGTCCGTCAGCGATATGTTAAAGGCTGTATGCGTGGTTTCCGCCAACGATTGTGCCGTCGCCCTGGCAGAACAGATTGCGGGCAGTGAAGATGCTTTTGTGGAGCGCATGAACGCCCGCGCCCAAGAGCTTGGCATGAACGACACCAGCTTCAAAAACGCCACCGGCCTCCCTACGGCGGGGCATGTCACCTCCGCGCATGACATCGCCCTTATGAGCCGGGAACTGATCCGGAACCACCCAGACATCCGCCAATACACTACCATTTGGATGGACTCCCTCCGAAACGGCGAGTCCCAGCTCGTGAACACAAACCGCCTGGTCCGCTTCTTCGATGGAGCCACGGGACTGAAAACCGGCTTCACCGCCAGTGCCCTCTACTGTCTCTCCGGCACCGCTGAACGGGACGGCATGGAACTGATTGCCGTCATCATGAAGGACGCGACCTCCAACCAGCGCTTCGAGGACGCCAAGGCCCTGCTGACCTACGGGTTCTCCAACTATGCTCTGCGGAAGATCACCCTGGACGCGCCCCTCCCTCCGATCCCTGTGGAACTGGGCGCACAGGCCACTGTTCAGCCCGTCCTGGCCGAAGGCGGCACGCTGCTGCTGGAAAAGGCCAAGGCAGGGGACCTGGAGCAGTTTGTGACCCTGGCGGAGACCGCTGCCGCGCCGGTGACGCCGGGAGACCCCTTGGGGACCCTTACGGTTACCTCTGGGGAAGAGATTGTGGCGGAGATCCCTATCCTGGCGGGAGAAGCCGTGCCCCGCATGACCTACGGACAAATGCTGATGCGCCTGCTGCGGACCGCGTTTTTGTCGGATTGACCCAAATCGGAACCATGGTTTTGGCAGGGGGCTTGGTGGTTTTCTCTTGCCAGTCTCGGAAAATACTGGTATAATTGTGAAAAGATAGACGGACGCAGCAGGTCTGCCGGGTCCGCCTGGACGAAAGAAAGGATGATAGATCATGCTGGATGTGAAGCTGTTTCAAATGGAGAAGTTCCTCAAGCCCTATGAAGAGGAGCTGGCCCCCGGTCTGAAGGACGCTCAGGATAAGCTGCAAAACGCCACTGGCCTCGGCAATGACTTTGTTGGCTGGGTCCATCTGCCTCGTGACTACGATAAAGAGGAGTTTGCCCGCATCAAGGCCGCCGCCGCGAAGATTCAGGGCAATTCTAAGGCCCTGGTGGTCATCGGCATCGGCGGTTCCTACCTGGGCGCCCGGGGCGTGGTGGACTGCCTGTGCTCCCCGAACTACAACCTGAAGAAGAAGGACACGCCCAACGTCTATTTTATGGGTAACGGCCTGTCCGCGGACGCCATGAAGGAGGTCCTGGACCTGCTGGAGGGCGTGGATTTCTCTGTGAATGTGATTTCCAAGTCCGGCACTACGACGGAGCCTGCCGTGGCTTTCCGCTTCTTCCGCGCCGAGCTGGAGAAGAGATATGGCAAGGAGGGCGCGAAGGAGCGCATCTTTGCCACTACCGACAAGGCCCGGGGGGCGCTGAAGTCCCTGGCTGACGCCGAGGGCTGGGAGACCTTCGTCGTGCCTGATAATGTGGGCGGGCGTTATTCTGTGCTGACCGCCGTGGGCCTGCTGCCTATCGCCGTGGCCGGAATCGACATTGACGCGCTCATGGGCGGCGCGGCTGAGATGATGGAAGTCTGCGGGAAGGGCGGATATGAGTGCCCCTCCTGGAAGTATGCCGCCGCCCGGTTCGCTCTGTATAAGGCGGGCTATCCCATTGAGGTCCTGGCCTGCTATGATCCCGCCTTCCGCTTCATGCTGGAGTGGTGGAAGCAGCTCTACGGCGAGAGCGAGGGCAAGGACGGCAAGGGCCTGTTCCCCGCCAGCGTGGAATTTACGGCGGATCTGCACTCCATGGGCCAGTATATGCAGGACGGCACCCGGAACATCTTTGAAACTGTGGTGCGTCTGGGCGCTTCCGACAATCAGCTCTACGTTCCCAAGGACGAGGATGATGGCGACGGCCTGAACTTCCTGGCCGGGGAGAGTATGGACTATATCCGCGAGAAGGCCATGGAGGGCACCCTGCTGGCGCACTACGAAGGCGGTGTGCCGAATCTGATTGTAGAGGCTGGCGGCAAGAATGCGCGGGCACTGGGTCAGTTGATTTACTTCTTCGAGTACGCCTGCGGACTGTCCGGCTACTTGCTGGAGGTGAACCCCTTCGATCAGCCCGGCGTGGAGGCGTATAAGAAGAACATGTTCGCGCTCCTGGGCAAGCCTGGCTACGAGGACCGCAAGGCCGGTCTGGAAGCCAAGCTGGGCAGATAAGCCCCGCGAAGGCGGAAAAGGGCCTTCCGGGAGGCACATCATAAAGATGCTGGTACCCGCTGGAAAGAATCTTCTTTTCAGCGGATACTGCTTTATACGGAAGGGACCCGCAAAACCAAATTTTAGATGGAGATTTTCATGAAAACATTAGCCAATGAATGCAAAATCGCAGTCGTTCAGGCAGAACCCGTTTTGTTTGATAAGGACGCCTGCTTGATGAAGGCGGCTGCTTTGATTGAGGAATGCGTCAGGAACCGGGCCGAATTGGTTGTCTTTCCGGAATTGTTCATTCCGGGATATCCATACGGGATGAATTTCGGCTTTGCCACCGGCTGCCGTACAAGCAGCGGCCGCGAGGACTGGAAACGATATTACGACAACTCGATTCTTGCGGACGGCCCCGAGGTCCAGACCTTGAAGGAGCTTGCGCAGAAGCATCATATTTACCTGAGCATAGGGTATTCCGAACGGGACGCCCTGAACGGCACGCTTTATAACTCCAACCTGATGATTTCCCCTGATGGGACCGCTCTGAACCACAGGAAGCTGAAGCCCACAGGGAGCGAACGGGTGATATGGGGAGACGCTGACCGGGATTATTTTCCCATTATGGATACGCCTTGGGGGGCAATGGGGAATCTGATCTGCTGGGAAAGCTACATGCCGCTTGCCAGAGTTGCGCTTTATGAGCAGGGCGTCTCGCTCTACATTTCGCCGAACACCAACGACAACGAGGAATGGCAGAATACAATCCGCCATATTGCAATTGAGGGACACTGTTATTTCATCAACTGTGATATGATTATCCGGAAAGCCTCCTATCCGAGTGACTTGAAGGAAGCCTCCGCCGTCAGCCGCCTGCCGGACATCCTTTGCCGGGGCGGCAGCTGCGTGATTGACCCCTTCGGGCATCTGGCAAGCGAATGCCTCTGGGATGACGAAGGAATCCTGTATACCACGCTTGACATGCAGAAGGTTCCCGCAAGCAGGATGGAACATGACGTGTGCGGACATTACGCTAGGCCTGATGTGGTGAAGCTGCTCCGCGTATAACGGCGGTCCTGCCTGGGCGCTTTTATTCATAGAGACCGTCAGAGATGTCTGCATCCTTTGGGAAACGTGTATGAGGGCTTCTGCGTTTGCGGTCAGACGGCTGCGAAGTTCTCCTGGAGCGCGTTGCCTGGAGAACTCCTCCTCTTTTTTTGTAAACAAACGGCAAATTTCCTTTTTCAGATTGTTTTTTACTCAGAAGTGTGTTATCCTGTGAACAGGATGAGATATCCAATGGAAAATCTAATATGACAGGAGTGAAAAACTATGGTCAGATTGATCATGGGAACGAAGGGTTCCGGAAAAACCAAAAAGCTCATCGAACTGATTAACAACGCGGCGAAGGATGAACCGGGTCACGTGATCTGCATTGAGGCGAATCGCAGTCTGTCACACGATATCCACTATCAGATCCGTTTGATCGAAGCCAGCGAATATAAGCTGAACAGCTACGACGTGTATCGCGGCTTCATCAGCGGCCTCTATGCGGGCAACTACGATATCTCCCACATGTTCATCGACAATCTGTGCAAGACTGTCGGCCGGGACGTGGACAGGGATACCGAGGCGTTCATCACCTGGCTGGACGCCTTCGGCGAGCAGAACGGCATCAAGTTCACCGTGACTATCAGCGCCGACGCCTCCGCTCTCAGCGAGGATATGCAGCGCTTCCTGTAAGCAAAAAAGAAAGAGCCTCCATCCGGGTGATGGAGGTTCTCTTTTTCTCAGCATCGGGCGGCCTGCCGCCAGGCATACAGGAATAAAAGAAGAAGTCCGCCTGTGAGGGCGTATGCTGAGGAGAGGAGCTTTGAGGCAAAGAGACTGTACGCGAAGAGCATCAGTACCGCCGACGCGCCGAAGAAAAGAACGCGGTCTGCGTGGGCCTTGTCGGAAAGACCAGAGAGGTCAAAGACGGACCGAAGGGTGATGACCGACTCCCGCCGGATTCTGCGGCCCTGAATCAGCGTACAGGCGTTCAGAAGGGCGATTACAATTACTGCAACAATCCACAGCAGGGGGATGAACAAAAGCGCCGCCTGGTGTTCCACACCGCTGACGCCGGCCCTCATGGAACTGAGAGACGCCGCGAAGAAGCACGCGCCGTTTGCCAGAGAAACCAGACACATAATCATCCAGAAGGTCCACTTTTTCATGCTGGTATTTCCTTTCGTCATTGGAATATGCCCCATAATAGCACAGCGCCTCCAGCAAATCATTTTCTTTTTGTTAATTTTTGCCTGAATTGCGGAAGGTTCGCATGGTTTTTCTTTTCATTTCCGGGAAAGCGTGATATAATGACAAAATATCAAGACGGGAGATAGAAGACTGGAGATGTGACAGCCGCGGAAGCACGTCTCTTATCTCGTATCTCCTGTCGAATAAAAGGAAGGATGACGGATATGTGTGACCGTTTGGATGAAGTATTCCTGAGCCGGGAGGACAAGTATCAAGGGAAGATTGTGACGCTCCATGTAGACAAGGTGCGCCTGCCCAACGGCGCGGAGGCTGCCCGCGAAGTGGTGGACCATCCCGGCGGCGTGGCGGTGCTGCCGCTGGACGGCGATAACAATGTGCTGACAGTGACCCAGTACCGCTACCCCTTTGGGCGGACCGTTCTGGAGATTCCGGCGGGGAAGCTGGACCACCCGGGTGAGGACCCCTATGAGGCGGGCCTGCGGGAGCTGCTGGAGGAGACCGGCGCAGTGCCGGAGGTTTACCAGTCCTTGGGGAAGATTCTGCCCTCTCCGGGATGCTACGGCGAGACGCTGTACCTGTATCTGGCAAGGGGACTGAAAATGGAGGCCCAGCATCTGGACGAGGATGAGTTTTTGAATGTGGAGCGGATTCCCTTCCAAGAGATGGTCCGCCGCTGCCTGAACGGGGAGATTGAAGACGCAAAGACCGTGGCGGCGGTATTGAAAGCGAAGCTGATTCTGGATTTATAAAAGCGAAGAGGCGGGGAAAGGTGTTTGTATGGCTGAGGAAAAGACCGTCCTGATCGTGGAGGACGAGAAAAATATTGTGGATATTCTGCGCTTCAATCTCCAGCGGGAGCACTACAGCACCTGTGAGGCCTATGACGGCGAGGACGGCTTGAACAAGGCCCGTTCGGAGAAGCCGGACCTGATCCTGCTGGATGTGATGCTGCCGAAGATGAACGGATTTGACGTGTGCAGGGCGCTCCGGCAGGAGGGAGACAATGTGCCTATCATTATCCTGACTGCCCGGGAGGAAGAGGAAGACAAGGTGAAGGGTCTGGAGACCGGCGCGGACGACTATATCACAAAGCCCTTTTCCATGCGGGAGCTGATTGCCCGTGTGGGGGCCAACATCCGGCGGACAGCCATGGCGGCGCCTGCGGCAACTGCGGCGGCGGACAGCGCGATGCCGGTGGCGGGGGACCTCTCCATCAATACGGACAGCCACCAGGTGTTCCGCGCTGGAAGGGCCATTGATCTGACCCAGCGGGAGTATGAGCTGCTGACATTTCTGGCGAGCCATCCGAACAAGGTGTATTCCCGGGTGGATTAGATGGAGCAGGTTTGGAACTATGGCTACGTCGGCGACGATGTGCGGACCGTGGATGTGACGGTGCGGCGGCTGCGGGAGAAAATCGAGGAAAACCCGGCGAGTCCGCAGTTTATCCTCACACGCCGGGGCGCGGGATATTATTTTGCGGTCAATTGAAAGGAGGAACAGTCATGTGGGAATACGAGATCAAGCATAAGAAGAACGGGAAGAAGCGAACGATTTACGGAGAGACGGTGGGCAACGCGTTCCGGAAGTTCGGCCTGGACCGGGAGCTTTGGGTCCTGATTCAGAAGCGGGAACTGGAGGACTCGGACGGCCTGCCCCGGCAGGACCGCACGAAGTAAGAGCCGCTGGGACCCGGAAAGAAGAAAGAAGGTGTCGCAATGTTCCGAAGCCTCCATATGAAGCTGTCGCTGATTCTGCTGCTGCTCATCACGTCCCTGATGGCGGTGGTGGGCTCCTTCCTGACCATCAGCGTTTCCAGCTTTTTCACCGACACCTTCTATGAACAGATCAACAGCGTCTTCGGGGTGGACCAGGGGGAATTCGTCTCCTCTCTCCGGGGCGAGGCGGCCCAGGAGGATGGCGCGGTCCGCATCAAGGATCTGCTGGAGATCACCGCCGGCAAGCTGGGCATCGACTACCGCACCCGGAACTATTTCATCCTGGACGGAGAGACTGGGGCCTACCTCACTGGTTCCGCTGACGAATCCGCTCTTCCCAGGGAACAAAGCCCCAACCTCCTTACCGCCCGCAACGCTGTGCTTCGGGGAGACGAGACCGCTGTGGGAGACACCAGCGACATCACCGCCGATTATATGGATGTAGCCATTCCCATCTTCGGCGGCGGCAACGCGTTCATCATCTATGTTCTGGACACCCGCGACACCGTCTCCGGACTGAATGGACAGCTCTTCCTCATCATCATGCAGGCGCTGGTCATCGGCCTGGTCATCTCCATCCTGCTCAGCTTCCTCCTCTCCAAAACGATGGTAGGCCCCCTGGAAAAGCTGACCGCCGGCGCGGAAAAAATGGCGGCAGGCAACTTTGGCAGCGCCCTCCCGGTAGAGTCCACCGACGAGATTGGCATTCTCACCGGCACCTTCAACGAAATGGCGGGGGTCCTCCAGGCTACCCTTGCCGCCATAGAGAGCGAGAGAAACAAGCTGGACACCCTCTTCCTCCACATGACCGACGGCGTGGTTGCCTTCGACCACAAGGGGACCCTGATGCACTGCAACCCCGCCGCTAAAACCATGCTCCAGCGGGCCGTGGAGGCGGACTGCACCTATGACGAGCTCTTCGGCGGCGTCTATCCCTTTCAGGACATCCTGGCGCTTCAGCGGCCCAACTATGCCGAGAGTGAGCTGCTGGCAGGGGACCGGACGCTGGAGGTGTTCCTGGCCCCCTTTTCCGACGGAGAGCGGGGCGGTGTGCTGATTGTGCTCCATGACGTGACGGAACAGCACCGCAACGAGGAGCGCCGCAAGGAATTCGTGGCCAACGTTTCCCATGAGTTGCGGACCCCCCTCACCAATGTCCGAAGCTACGCCGAGACCCTCCGGGACGCAGAGGGAGACATCCCCTTGACTACTGCCAACAGCTTCCTGGATATTATTATCACCGAGACAGACCGCATGACCCACATCGTTCAGGACCTGCTGACCCTCTCCCGCCTGGACCGGGGAGACGCGGAACTGACCCTTTCCCGCTTCCCATTCGGAGAGGCCATTGACAGCGTTGCCCGCTCCAGCGCCCTCAGTGCCCGGCAGCATGGGCATACGCTTACCTGCAACGGCACGGAACACCTTCCCCTCATCGTGGGAGACCGCAGCCGCCTGGAGCAGGTTATGATGAATATCCTGGGCAACGCCATCAAATACACCCCCGACGAAGGCCATATCCGCATCACTGCCGGCGCCATGGAGGACGCTGTCTGGATGGAGGTCTGGGACGACGGCATCGGTATCCCGGAAAAGGACCGGGAGCATATTTTCGACCGCTTCTACCGGGTGGACAAGGCCCGTTCCCGGGAGTCCGGCGGCACGGGTCTGGGATTGTCCATCGCGCAGGAGATTGTTCTGCGGCACCATGGGACCATTGCCATCGTTCCCCACGAGGGGCCGGGCACTACGGTCCGCTTGGTGCTCCCTATCGGTCAGGAGCGGGGAGGGCAGCTTATCCAATAGGGGAATCATGGAAGAGGAGAACGTCCATGCAAGAGGAACGGAAATACTGGGATATGGCGCAGAATGTGGTCATCACGCTGCTGTCAGTCCTGGCGGTGGTGCTGTTCACACAGACGCAGCTATACAGCCTGGGACTGGACGGCGGACAGCTTCGGGCCCTGGGGGAGTCTGGACAGGAGACCGGAGCCGTGACTGCCCAGCCCGCCGTATTGGCCGCGCCGGTGCGGGTTGTCATCAGCGGCGCTTATGGCCGTTATGGAGGGCTTGCGCTCACGACGGCGGGGGAGGGATTCGACGACCCCCTCGGACGCCGCTTGGCTGAGGCGCTGGGTTCTGCTCAGGGCTATATTCCCTGCGGCGTGGACGATTTTTTGAATGCCTTGGAGCCGCCGTCGGTTTACTACGACTTTTTGGAGCCTCTGCCGCTGTCGGTCCTGGCGGAGCTGGCGGGGGGCGAAGAGGCTGTGGGAGAGGAGACGGTTTCTGCCCGCCGTCTGGTGCTCTCTGGACAGGCGGACAGAAACGCGGCGCTGTATCTGTGGGACGGGGGAGAAGCCTGCCTGCGCTGCACCACTGCCGTCTCTGCCGACAGTCTGGAGCAGGCGGCGGGGCGGTATGAGCTGGGCGGCGCGGCCTTTGCCCTGGACTGGGAGGAAACGGAGATGGCCCCCTGGTCCCTTCTGCTGGAGGAGCTGCCCCAGCTTCCGGTCCTGGCGGCGGGGGACCCTCTTGCCTCTGGAACGGACTGGTTGCTGACGGCGCTGGGCTTTAATCCCCGCACCAGGACAAGGCACACGGAGTCCAGCGGCACAGAGATCATCATTGACGGAGACCGTTCCCTGCGCATCCGCCCAGACAAGAGCGTTTAT
>CAOJHG010000015.1 GCA_948435975.1 uncultured Oscillibacter sp.
GTCCCAGTCCCGGAACAGCAGCGCCAGGCACCACAGCGCCGACACGCCCACCAGACGGACGCCGCGCTTTACGGTTTCCTCCACCACGGTTTCCGGCGGCACGTCCCGGCCCAGGTCCAGCACCTCATAGCCGTAGTTCTCCAGTACCGTCCTGACGATATTTTTCCCAATGTCGTGGATATCCCCCTGGACCGTGGCCACAATCAGGGTCCCCTTCTTCACCGGTGCGCCGCCCTTGGCCTCGATGGACGCCCGGACCTCCTCAAACACCGCCTGAGCCGCTTGGGCCGCGCTGAGGAGCTGGGGCAGGAACACGGTCCCCCGCTCATATCCCTCCCCCACACGGTCCAGTGCGGGAATGAGGCGCGTTTCCACCAGCTCCAATTCCGAACAGGCCGCCAGCGCCTCCTTTGCCAGCCGTCCTGCGTCGCCCTGCAAGCCCTTCAGGATGGCATCCTCCAGGGTCATTTCCCCGGACGGTCCAGGGGCGGCAGAGGCTCTTTCCCCGGCAAAACGGTCCACATAGGCGCGGCACTGTGCGTCCTCCCCGGAAATTACCCGGAAAGCGCAAACGGCGTCCATCATCTCCTTCTGATTGGGGTTGATGATGGGCAGGGTCAACCCCGCTCCCAGGGCCTGAATAAGAAAATTCTGCGTAATCAGCGGGCGGTTGGGCAGGCCGAAGGAGATGTTGGACACCCCCAGCAGGGTCTGCAAGCCCATTTCTTCCCGGACTGTCCGCAGGGCTTTCAGCGTCTCTCTTCCCTGCTCCTGCTGGGCGGAAACGGTGAGCGTCAGGCAGTCAATCCACACATCCTCCCTGGGAATCCCATATTCCAGAGCCGCATCCAGAACCCGCCTGGCAATATCCACCCGTCCTTCCGCCGTCTGGGGGATGCCGTTCTGATCCAAGCACAGGCCCACCACCGACGCGCCATACTTTTTCACAATGGGCAGCACCCGTTCCAGCACCGCCGGTTCCCCGTTAACGGAGTTCACCGCCGCCTTCCCGCAGCAGACCCGAAGGCCCGCCGCCAGGGACACGGCGCTTTGCAGCTTCTTCACCACTCGCGGCAGCATGGAAACCTCATCCACGCCTGGGAAGCCCACATTCACATCCAGGATGTCCGCTCCAGCCTCCTCCTGCTGAATGGCAACGTCCAAAATATAATCCAGGTCGTCCTCCAGCAAGGCCTGCTGAAAGCGCTTTTTTCCGGTGGGATTCACCCGCTCGCCAATGACCCGCACGCCCTCCAGCCGGACCGGATTCACAGCTGTGCAGACGAACCCGCCGCCCAGATATTTCCGCGGCGCAGGGGTCTTCCCCTCCAGAGCGGCCTTCAATTGACGGATGTACTCCGGAGAGGTGCCGCAGCAGCCGCCGAAGATGGCCGCTCCCGCCTCCAGGCAGGGCATGAGGGCCTCCGCAAACGCTTCCGGCCCCATGTCGTAAAGTCCGCTCACCGGGTCCGGCAGTCCCGCGTTGGGCTTGGCAATGACCGGCAGGCGGGTATTTTCACACAGCTCCTTCAGCAGAGGGGCCAGCTTGTCCGGGCCAAGGGAGCAGTTCAGGCCAATGGCGTCCGCCCCCAAGCCCTCCAGCGTCCTGGCCATAGAGGAAACCGTACAGCCGGTAAAGGTCCGTCCGCTCTCGTCGAAGGACATGGTAACAAACACCGGCAGACGGCAGCACTCCTTTGCCGCCAGCAGAGCCGCACGGGCCTCCTGGAGATCTGTCATAGTCTCAATGACGATCAGATTGGCCCCCGCCGCCGCACCCAGAGCCGCCATCTCCCGAAACACCTCATAGGCCCGTTCAAAGGCCAGCGTCCCCATAGGCTCCAGCAGTTCTCCCAGCGGCCCGATATCCAGCGCCACCAGGGTCTCCGAGCCCTCCGCCGCCGCCCGGGCAATTGCAATGGCAGGGCCGATGACCTCCTCCGCGCCGCGCCCCGTCCGCGCCAGTTTCAAGCTGTTGGCCCCGAAGGTGTTGGCGTAAATCACCTGGCTCCCGGCGGCAATATAGTCCCGGTAGACGCTTTTCAGCAGGTCCGGGTCCGTCAGGTTCAGCAGTTCCGGAACCCCTCCGGGAGACAGGCCCCGCTTTTGCAGCTCAGTCCCCATGGCTCCATCTAAAATCAGCAGCTTCTCCTGGAAAAAGCGTCTCTTATTCAAAGGCGCCTCCACAATGGATTCATACTCCATCTCCACAGCGTTTTCCTCCTTTGCGGTATAAACAGGTCTCCCGAAGCTGGCAGAAGGCACAGCCCCGGATACGGGCCATCTGCGGCTGGTCCGCCAGGCCAATGACTGCCGTTACCGATTTCACAGGGTTCAGCAGCAGACTCTGCGTCACATGAAGTCCCAGCCGCCGGGAAGCGTCCAGCGCGGTGCAGATTTCCGGCTGTAAGGCCAGCGGCAGGTCCCCGTAACCAGGGCTGAACCGGTCGGTCAGATAACGGCCTGGAAAGCGGGCGGCAAGCTCTTTTTCAGCAGCGCCGCACCCGCTCTCCACATAAGCGCTTCCGCAAGCGTCCAGAATCACAGCCTTGGGCATGTCCCTCATTTGCAGCGCGTTCAGGCGCAGGTCAAAGAGGCTTCCCAGCGTACAGGCCAGCAGCGCCGCTTGACTGCACTGGGCCAGCATCCTTTCAGCGGTACTTCCGGTCAGCAGGAGCGGCGTCCCCGCCAGGCGAAAGCCCTCCGGCAGCCGTTCCAACGGGAAAACCTGATAGGTATACCGGGGCCGCAGCGCTCTTTCCAGGTCCTTGGCGGCCTCTTTCACCTGCCGCCGCAAATCTTCCGGCGCGTCCTGCGCTCCCAGATAGCCCAGCGCCTCGCTGATGCAAATTTCCACTTTCCATCCGCCTTTCCCGTTACGCCAGCATGAGCAGATTTTTCAGGAATGCCAGTCCTGCGGGGAGCACAATCTCATCCCGGAAGGAGAAATCCGGCGCGTGGAGCTCCGGCGTGTCCCCCACTCCCAGGAAGAAGAACACCCCCGGCGCCCGCTTCTGGTAAAAGGAAAAATCCTCCGCCGCCAGGGCAGGAGCTTCCAGCTTCAAGGGCGCGTCCTCTCCCAGACCGGCGCAGACGGCCTCATACAGCTCCTCGTGGTTCCAGACGGCGGGATAGCCCTCGTTGAGATGCACATCCACTCCGCAGCCCGTCTCCGCCGCCAGGTCCCGGCCCAGATTCTCCAGACCCTCCCGGCAGAAACGGTAGGTCTCCTCCCGATAGGTCCGAAGGCTCCCCTCCAGCACGGTCTTCCCGCTGACGGCGTTCCGCACGGTTCCGGAGACCATTTTCCCAAAGCGCAGCACCCGGGGTTCCTCCGGCGGCAGCGCTCCTACCCGCGCATAGGCCCTCTGGAGATAGTCCACTCCCGCCAGCAGCGCGTCCTTTCCCTGGGCGGCACGGCTGAGGTGGACGCTTTTTCCGGTCACGGTGACGGTCACTTCATTGGAACGCGCCATCAGGGGACCAGGGCGGCAGGCGGTTTTTCCCTCCTCCACGCCGGGCCAGAGATGCAGGCCAAAGACCCGGGTGACATGGTGCCGCTCCAGAATGCCAGTGCCGCAGAGCCGCTCCGCTCCCCCGGTGGTCTCCTCAGCGGGCTGGAACAGAAACAGGACGTTCCGGGGCAGAGCGTTCAGATTCTCCGCCGCATATTCCGCCAGGGCCAGGGCAATCGCGGTGTGGCCGTCATGACCGCAGGCGTGCATCTGGCCGGGGTGCTGGGACGCAAAGGGAAGACCGGTGGTCTCCGTGACCGGCAGCGCGTCCATGTCCGCCCGGAACGCCACGGTTTCCGCCCGTCCCGCGTCCAGGAACGCGCAGACACTGCCAGGGATGGGGGAACACACAGAACAGCCGGCAGCCTCCAAACGGACGCGGACGTAAGCTGCGGTCCGGGGCAGTTGGTCGTCCAGCTCAGGAATACGGTGAAGCTCCCGGCGGTATTTCACAACAGGCAGCATAGAAAGCCTCCTAAATCAAAAGACAATAAAAAGCGCGGTACAGTTTTTTAATATACCACGTTTTGCCGGATAATGACAGAGGGATGGTAGGTTTTTGGTGGTTTTGACCGGATGTTTTTTGCAAATTCCTATTGAAACGCCGGTTGGAAGATGATATGATAGCGAAAACTGAGATAGAGGCGCGGAGTCGAAGAGGTCACGGGAGCCGGCGGGCTGAGAGCGTGACGGAGGCAGCTCCGCCGAATCTGCCGCTCAGGCGTGGGCGGCGGATGGGCCCGGGGGGAATACCTGCGGGACTGTCCGCGTGGAGGAGCCTTTCTCCCGCGGGGGCGCTATCCGCTCACAGCTTCGTCACGCTTTTTCGGTGTGTTGGTCGCCTGTCGGTTGGAGCGCTGTCTCCGCCGGCAGTTTTTTCAGCCGGGAAGCCCTCCGCCGTCCGTCTCACAAAACGAATTCTCACGCCGCTCATTTTTACAATACGGAGGTTTTACACATGAAGTTCGATCATTTGCAGGGTTCCATCGTCGCCATGGTCACGCCCTTCCGCGAGGACGGCAGCGTTCATTTCGACGTCCTCACCCAACTGCTGGAGCGCCAGATTGCTGGGGGCACGGACGGCATCCTGGCCCTGGGCACCACCGGTGAATATTCCACCATGACCCACGAGGAGGACGCCGCCGTTGTGGAGCATACCATCCGCGTGGTAAACGGCCGGGTCCCCGTCATGGTGGGCAGCGGGTCCAACTGCACCGCCACCCAGATCGAAAAAAGCGTGGAATACCAGAACATGGGCGCGGACGCTCTGCTGTTGATCGCCCCCTACTACAACAAGGCCAACACCGAGGGCATGTACCGCCACTTCGCCGAGACCGCCGACGCCGTTCATGTTCCCTGCATCCTGTACAACGTCCCAGGGCGCACCGGCTGTTCCATCCCCGTTTCCGTGGTGGAGCGCCTGTCCAAGCACCCCAATATCACCGGCATCAAGGAGGCCAGCGGCGACATGAGCTATGTCATGAAGATCGCCCACTGTGTCACCCCCGATTTCCAGCTATACTCCGGCAACGATGATATTACCGTTCCCGTGATGGCCGCAGGCGGCAGCGGTGTGATTTCTGTATACGCCAACGTCATGCCCGCCATGTGCCATCAGATCGTGGCGGACTGGCTCAGCGGCAGACACAGCCAGGCGCTGGCGAATCATCTGAAATACCTGAAGCTGATGAACGACCTTTTCCTGGAGGTAAACCCCATCCCCGTGAAGACCGCCATGAATCTGATGGGCCTGAACGTGGGTCCCATGCGCCTGCCCCTGTGTGAAATGGGGAAAGAGCATGAGGCCATCCTCCGGGAGACCATGAAGGAGGCCGGACTGCTGTGAAATACGTTTTGATCGGCCGCGGCAAAATGGGCTCCCTCATCCAAGAAACCGCCCAGGCCGCGGGAGATGAGATACAGGCCGCCTTTGACCTCAACGACATTGACCAGCTTGGCAAACTGGGAAAGGTCGCCGATGTGGTAATCGACTTCTCCCGCCCCGGCGCCCTTCCGGAAATCGCCTCCTATGTCCGCCGGACAGGGACGCCGCTCCTCTCCGGCACCACCGGCTTCACCCCCAGCCAGTTCCGACAGTTGGAAGGCTTGGGCACATCCGCTCCCGTTCTCTGGTCCGCGAACTACTCTCTTGGCATTGCCGTCCTGGTCCGCGCCCTGCGGGAAGTCTCCGGCGTTCTGAAACCGGATTTCGATATTGAGCTGACAGAGACCCACCACAACCAAAAGGAGGACGCCCCCAGCGGCACTGCGAAGCTCCTGATCGATGCCATGGACCCCAGCCACGCCCTGCGCCCCGTCTATGGCCGCGAGGGTAACACTGGAAAGCGCGCAAAGCAGGAAATCGGCGTTCACGCTCTTCGAGGCGGCTCCGCAGCGGGCACCCACTCCGTTCATTTCTTCGGTCCCGACGAGGAGCTGGAGTTTACCCACCGGGCGGCGAGCCGTCAAATCTTCGTGAACGGCGCCCTGCATATGGCCCGTCTCCTGCCTGGGAAGCCCAATGGCGTTTACGATTTGCAGAAAATTCTGTTTGGAGAGAACATCTGAGGAAACAGGGGGTTTTTCTATGAACGCACAGGAAATCATCAATTTTATCGCCAACGCTGAAAAGAAGACGCCGGTCAAGGTCTATGTGAATCTCACCGGGGATGTGGACTTTGGTTCCGCCAAGGTCTTCGGCGCAGGCATGAGCAAGACGGTCTTCGGAGACTGGGAGGAGCTGTCCCCCATCCTGGAAGCCAACGCCGGGAAGATTGCGGACATGGTGGTGGAAAACGACCGCCGGAACTCCGCCGTACCCCTGCTGGACCTGAAGGGCGTCAAGGCCCGCATCGAGCCCGGCGCAATCATCCGGGACATGGTAAGCATCGGCGAGGGCGCGGTCATCATGATGGGGGCCGTCATCAACATCGGCGCGGTGGTCGGAAAGGGCACCATGATCGACATGGGCGCCGTTCTGGGAGGCCGGGCCACGGTGGGCGATCACTGTCATATCGGCGCCGGAGCGGTCCTGGCCGGAGTGGTGGAACCCGCTTCCGCCAAGCCGGTGGTTGTGGAAGACGGCGTGCTCATCGGGGCCAATGCGGTGGTTATCGAGGGCGTCCGTATTGGGAAGAACGCCGTAGTAGCTGCAGGCGCCACCGTCATTGAGGATGTGCCTGAGAATGCGGTAGCAGCAGGCAGTCCCGCCCGCATCGTCAAGATGAAGGACGAGAAGACGGAAGGCAAGACCGCCCTTGTAGACGCTCTGCGAAAGCTGTAATCCATGCAGCAGAAATGAGGAACCAGGAAATCTCCTGGCTCCTCATTTTTCTTTGTTCCTATCCCTGCGCCAGCGGCAGACACGCCACCAGCTCAAACCGGCCCGCCCCTGCCTTCACTTCCAGGCTTCCGCCGTAGCGTTCCGCAATCTCCCGCATTCCCGCCAGACCGAAGCCGTGGGCCGCTTTGTCCTTCTTCGTGGTGGAAAGTCCTGGCGGGAGCGGCCCGGACAGCGCGTTTTCCACCCGCAGCATAAACAGGCCCTTTTCCGTCCGGCAGCGCACCGTCGCCCACTTCTCCGGGGACTGCGCCGCCGCTTCCAGCGCATTATCCAGCGCGTTCCCCAGCAGGGCGCAGAGGTCCGCCTCTCCAATGGGCAGAGACGCCGGGAGGCTGATGAAAAATTCCACCTCCACGCCCTCCCGCCGCATAGCCTCCGCTTTCGCCGACAGGACCGCATTGGCCGCGTTGTTTTCACACAGCCTCTGTCCGCCCTGGAGCGCCGGGGACGCGGTCAATTGGTCAATGTACTGGAGCGCCCTCTCCCGGTCTCCCAGTTCCATCAATCCCCGGAGGGCCGTCAGGTGGTTGCGCAGGTCGTGTCGCATGGTCCGCACCTGCCGTTCCTCCCGCTGGAGACCCTGGTAGTAGCTCTCTCGGAGGGACGCCAGCTTGTCCGCCTCCTCCAGCCGCTGGTGGTCCGCCAGAACCAGGATGGCATACAGCAGCGCCAGGGCGGTCAGCAGCACAAAGGGCAGCACCGTAATGCCCATACTCATAAACGTGGTGTAGACCGTTTCGTTATCGTACTTATTCTGTGTCAGCACCACCACCGCCAGCAGGGAACTCACCGGCATGGAGGCCAAAAGCAGCACCAGCCTCCAGAGCTTCCCCGTCAGTCTGGGAGGACAGTCCGGCAGCCGTTTCCGAAGCGCCAGGTAGAGCAGTCCTGCAAGCACAGGCCGCAAAAGCTTGCTGGAGTAGTAGAAGAAATCGGGAACATGAAGATGCCCATCACCCAGACGGACGCTTCCGATGCGGATATAGTAGGTATCCAGCAGGGCGTTGGCGGACATGATGAGGCAGAAAAAGATGGATGTCACCGCCAGCCGCCCGGTCCAGTCCCCCGAGGAGCAGGCCATGAGCACAAGAAAAAACACCGGCAGGGTAAACAGCAGGTTGTTGTCCCCCACCCAGATGACCATCCCCGACACGCCGCCCATCAAAACGAGCAGCAGCGCCCGCCACCTCCGCCCAGGTCTCAGCGGCAGGAAGGCGGCGCAGACCTTGCAGAGAAAAAAACCGCCGGCCAGCATCGGGATCGTCCAATGTATGCGAAGGAGCCAGCCCAGGAAATAGACGGCCATCCGTTGGAAATAGGCAAAAACCTCCGCGAAATCTCCCATGCCTCAGTCCTCCAGCGCCATCCGCGTCAACGCTGCCAGAGCAGAGGAACGGCAGGCGCGGCTGACCGGCAAAGTCTCGTCCCCGACCAGGACCTGACTGCCCTCTATCCGTTCCACGGCCCCCGCCCGGACAAGATACCGCTGGTGAATCCGGACAAAGCCCCTTCCAACGGCCTCCTCCACTTCGTCCAGCTTGCCGTAAAACACATAGGTCCGGACCGTGGAGACACAAGAAACCTGCCGCCGGTCAGAACGGAAATAGAGGATGCTCTTTTTCGGGATACGGTACAAAGTCTCCCCGCTGCGGCAGAGAAACACCTTATCCTCGTCCCGGAGCTGGGCCATGGCAGCGCGCTCCAGAACGCCATCCAACTGCTCCATCTGCGGCGGCTTCATGAGGTAGCCCAAGGCCCCCACGGAATAGCCGTCAAAGACATAGTCCGTGTAGCCGGTGACGAAAACCAGCGGCAGGCCCTCATCGGCAGCCCGGAGGCGTCTAGCGGTCTCCATGCCGTCAATCTCATCCATTTCAATATCCAGAAAGACCAGGCTCAGCTCCCCGGCGTGCTTTTCCATCCATCGGAGCAGGCCCTCCCCGGAGGAGAACTCGAAGAAAACCGCCTCCCCGCTCCGCCGCCGTTCCAAAGCCCGCTCCAGCGCCGCCCGGAGAGCGATTCTGGCCCCCGCGTTATCATCACAAATGCCGATTTGCAGCATCGTATCACTCCTCGCTGTTTGCTGGGAATATTATACCATAGCAGCAGAAAATCTCCAAACCAAACTTGACGGCAAACCCGCCAAAAATGACATCCCATCGAGAGAATCCGCCAAACTTTACATCAAGCGTCCCAAAGGATACGCCTCCATTTGCGGGGGCTGTTTTTTTGCGCTAAGCTGGCGTCAGAAACAAGGAGGGAACAAACATGAACACATCCATCATCCGTCACGCTTTGACAACACCCGCGGCAGTTCCGCAGACCGGCCCGCGGCTGAAGACCAATCTGGACACGGACCTGCTCAAGCTGATTGCCATAATCTCCATGCTGATCGACCACATTGGCGGCGCCTTCTTCCCGGAGACCGGCGTATTCCGCTGGGTTGGGCGGCTGGCGTTTCCGATTTTCTGCTACTGTATGACGGTCGGACTGCTCTATACCCATGACATCAAGCGCTATCTGGGCCGCCTGGCAATTTTCGCGGCCGTCTCTCAGCCGTTTTACATTCTGGCCTTCCACCCCCATGACTGGATGATAGACAGGAACTGGGCCAACTGGAACATCTTCTTCACGCTGTTTCTCTCTCTTCTGGCTATGTACGGCTTCAAGGAGCGGAAATGGTGGCTGTTTCTCGGGGCCCTCTTCGTGGTCTCCTGGTGGAACTTCGACTATTCCGGCACTGGCGTCTGCCTGATGCTGATTTTCTTCCTCTGCCGGAACCATCCGAAAATTGGCGCGGCCCTCTATGTCCTGACCTACCTCCCCGCCCTTAGGGGCTGGCCGGAAGACCCCCTGAGCCTCACCCTGGGCGGCCTGTGCCTGGACTGGATCATTTTCGCCATCCTGGCCGCGCCGCTGATCTTCCTCTCCACCCACTCCAATATCAAGATTCCCAAGTGGTTTTTCTACGTGTTCTATCCTGCTCATCTGGCAGTGATCGGCATCATTCGAATCTTACTGTGAAAGGAGTTTTCTAACCATGCTGACTGTTGAAAACCTGCACAAGTCCTATCAAACAGGCAAAATCTCCTATGAGGTCCTCAAGGGTGTGTCTCTGACTGTGGGAAAGGGGGAATTCGTTGCTGTCATGGGTCCCTCCGGGTCCGGCAAGACCACACTTCTGAACTGCATTTCCTGCTACATCCCTGTCAGCTCCGGCAGCATCCGCCTGGGCAGAACGGACTTGGCCTCCCTGGATGAAGACGCCCTGGCAGAAATCCGAAACCGTAAATTGGGCTTTGTATTCCAGGACTTCCTCCTTTTGGACGGCCTGACCGTGCGGCAGAACATCCTCCTGCCCTCCATCATCGGCGGTCTGGTGTCCGACGCGACAGAGCACCGGGCGGATCAGCTCTGCGAGGTCTTCGGCATTTCCGGCATCCGCGATAAGTACCCGGCGGAAATCTCTGGCGGCGAGAAGCAGCGGACCGCCGTTGCCCGTGCCCTCATCAACCACCCCCTGCTGATCCTGGCCGACGAGCCCACCGGCAATCTGGACAGCAAATCCACCCGCGCCGTGATCCACTCCTTCGAGCAGGCCAAAAACGCTCTGGAGGCCACTATCTTCATGGTCACTCACGATTCCTACGCCGCCTCTTTCTGCGACCGGGTCGTGATTCTCCAGGACGGCGTGGTTTGGAGGACGCTGGAAAAGGGGACCGTTGGCCGGGAGAAATTCCAGGACCAGCTATTGGACGCCATCCGCGAAATGGGCAGAGAGTGAGGCGGCCATGAGACATTTTTCTGAGGTTTACGCCCTGCTGCGGCGGAAGAACCGGACCCGCTATGCGCTTTTGGCGGGCTGCTGTTTCTTTTCCGTGCTGCTGATTACCGCCTATGTCTGCATGATGCGGGCCCCCACCATTCTGGCCGTTCTTCCCGAGGGAGGAGACAGCCGCAAGCAGGTCATGATGATTTTCACACTGGCCGTCGTTGGCTGCGCCGTGTTCACCACCTATGCCGCCGGGCTCTTCTTCCAGCAGAAGTCCCGGGAAACCGGCGTCTTCCTGGCCCTCGGCGCGTCCCGGGGGCAGATATGGGGAGAGCTCTTCCGGGAGCTGGGCGTAATCTCCCTGGGCTCCTGCACCGCCGGTGCCGTTCTGGGCGGACCCCTGGCCTGGGTGCTGTGGCAGCTCTTCCGGCTCTTCGTCGTGGACACGGAAGAAATGCGTCTGTCCTTCGACCCCAAAGCCTATCTGCTCTCTGTGCTATTTTCCCTCTTTGTCATTGTCATGGTGTTCCTTTTAGGGCGCCGCTCTGTGAAACGGACCAACATCATCGACATCATCCAGGACTCCCACAAATCCGAGACTATCCGCGACGTGCCCCGCTGGTATGGACTGGTCGGAGTCGGACTGCTGGTATTGGGGTGTCTGCTGGGCTATTTTATTTCTGGTTTTTTTATCGAGGTCCTGCACTGGTACTCGCCCGATTGGTTGGACGCCATTTTCTATCTCCCGGCTTTAGTTGGACTCTATATGCTTCTGCTGCACACCGTCGTTAACGGCTGGAACGATAAGAAGGGGCTTTACAAAAATCTGATTGCCACCAGTCAAATGCGCTTCCAGGGGCGGCAGACCGTTCGGAACATGCTGGTCATGACGCTCTTGATTGCCGGGGCGTATTTCGGCAGCTTCTACACTCCCATGCTCGGCACCGGGTCCATGCTGCGCTATGACGCCCGCCCTGTGGATTACGTTTACAACTTCCGGAACGACCAGGACATCCCATTAGAGGATGAGGTCCGGGCCCTGGCGGACGAGTACGGCGTGACCGTCACGGACTTCGCTGCCGTCCCGATGATCCGCCTGGCGGTGGATGGAAACGACTTCGTTGAGGAAAATGGTCCCGCAGGCACTTCCTGGCACAGTGAGTATCGGGAAATCCTCACGTCCCATCTGTTTCTCTCCGCCTCCAGCTATGAGGCGCTGACGGGAGAGAAGGCAGACCTGGCCCCTGGAGAAATCTGCGGTGTGATAGACACAGAGGGCAGTATATTAGGCTTCAATCCCAACGCTGCGCTCCTGACCAACTACATTACAAAAGAAGCCCTTCCCGTAACCTCCCTGGAGCCTCTGCGCTTTGACAGTCTCTTTGCGCGTTACGTCATGAACGACGGCGATTTCACCGCCCTCAGCGCCGGCCTCCCTGACGAGTGGCGGGAGACCCAGGTCTGCTTCAACGTGGAAAACTGCGCGGAAACCTACGATTTCGCCAAGGCCCTCTTCTATGAGATTGTCGATCGTTCCGGCCCGGAGGTGGAGCAGGTGAGCGGCTGGAACCCTGTCCGCCGGGAAATTGATCTGGCGCAGGAGGGCTATTACTTCATGGACCAGGAACACCTGGCGGAGTTCGGTTTCTCCCCTATCGACTACGGCCAGCGGGACAGCAGCACCTTTCGGATGAACTGGAAGTACATGCCGGAATTCCGGATTCTGGACAAGATGGATTTCGTTAAGACAATGGCGGTATTTATGCTCCTGTTCATCTTTATCGCCATTGTGTGCTTCGCGGCGGTGATTGTGATTGCCTTTACCCGGTGCATGACCATCGCCCTGACAAACCAGAAGGTCTACGGCGACCTGCGGCATTTAGGCGCGTCCAACGCTTATTTGAGGCAGTCCGTCCGGGGGCAGGTGAAGCGGGTGTTTTTCACTCCGGCCCTGGTGGGAACCGTGCTGATCTACGCATTCTATATCCTCATCATGCTTTTCAACAGCGGCACAATGG
>CAOJHG010000016.1 GCA_948435975.1 uncultured Oscillibacter sp.
ACGGGAAATCGTGGAAATCCTCATCGACCACATCACTGTAGGCAAGCGCATCCCTAGCACTCGTGACGTTCCCATTGAAATCCACTGGAATTTTTAGCCCCAGGTTGCACTTTCGTGATTGCACCAGAACAGAAGGCCCGCGTCACCTACGACAACATCCTCCGCCTGTCCGACGATCCGGACGTCAACGACGTCATCAAGTTCCTGCGGGCGCGGGAGGTCGTGCACTTCCAGCGTTTTGGCGAAGCAAACCATACTGATTCAAGCAGATTCTATCCCCTGCGGGCCAACGCCTGCAGGGGATATTTGCGTAGGATTCACAGTGTCGGCAGCTTGATACGAAACATCCGGCAGTAGTCCTTCTGAACCTCAATCCCGCACTCTGCAATCAACTTGACAAAGGCTTCGTCAGATGGGCGATTCTCACGCCGGGCCTGCTGCAATGCCACAATATAGTCATGCCTCAGTACCGGAGGGATAGACACGATACAATCGCCCTGGTTTATCAGGATCAGGTTCATTAACAGGCGGGCCGTCCTCCCATTGCCATCCTGGAACGGGTGAATATCCACCAGGCGGAGGTGTGCGTAGGCGGCAAGCCCTACCGGGTGAAGTTTTCCCTGCTTCTCTGCCAGTTCAGTCACAAAGGCCTCCATGCACTGGGGGAACTTCTTCCGCAATGGGCGGTACATACTCGGTTCCTGTGATAAACACCTGCCCCTTTCGGTACTCCCCTGCCGCCTCCGGGTCGATGCCATGGTAAAACAGACAGTGCAGATTCCGGATGATGCCCTCTGAAATCGAAAGGCTGTCTCTTCTGGCTATGTCAGCATAAAATCGCAGGCCCTGGCATGGCCCGTAGCCTCATAACAATCCCGGATGGGCTTGCCTCCCACAGTGATACCGTCCTCCAACAACACCTTTGTCTCGGAGAGGGTCAGGGAGTTCCCCTCCAGCGCATTGGAGCTATAAGTCATTCCTATACGGTAGTAAGCATCCAGTTCCTTTACCTCCACTTCGGAAAGCGGACGGTACACACGGATCACAGCTGCATAATCATCAATTCTCTTGAGCAGGTCTTTGATAGCCATATCTGCCCTCCCTCATTTCGATGCATTGATTTTACCACAAAAGCATGAAGTTTTCAACCGTCAGCACGCAGAAAACCGCCAGGGCGTGCTACCCTGGCGGTCTGCTATATGTTCCAAAGTACCTTCGTACTGCCGTCCTCGCTGATAACAATCTTATGTATCATAATCATAGCGACAGCCTTTTTACGCTTGTAATCGGCGGTTTTCCAGGACTTCGCCATATTGACAACCACATCGGTTTCGTCCCCCCTGCTCTTTAAATCCTCCATCCGCTCATATAGGGCCAGACGGTCCCGCTTGAGCTGGGTGGCCTTCTGATTCGCCAGCGCCAGAAGATCATCGTTGAATCCGCCTGCCAGCATGGTATCCAGAAGCTGTTTCTCCGACCTCTCAATGGCCTTGATCTTCAGCTTTAGTTCGTTGATCTCCGCCGTGTCGCCCTTTCTGGTAGTGCGGTTCATCTCCTTCAGGTCTGCCAACTTTGCGGAAATACACTCGTAAACCACGTTCTCCAAGTCCTCGGCATAGATCGTCACCTTCGGACCGGTACAGGTTTTCTTGTGCGACCTGCCCGTACAGTTAAAGTACCTCCGTATCTCACCGCTCTTGTTGACCTTCCCCTTGATGGTGGTCATGGTGTGGCCGCACTTCTCGCAGACCACCTTCCCAGCCAGCCAACTGGTGGGGTTGCTTACACTGTTCCCGATCTGCCGGTTTTTCTCCAGTTTTCGCTGGCATTTGAGCCAGATGTCGGAATCCACGATACCGGGATGGGTCAGGAGCACCAGCTTCATATCCGACCAATCCAGGCTGTGCGGGTCATGCCTGGTATGGCCGTAGAGCTGAGCCCCGTATTCCCCGGTGAATAGAGACACGTCCGTAACCATCTGAACACCGTGGCGGTCATAGTAGCCGTACACGTCGGAATCGGCATTGACATAGATAGGATTCTTCAGCAGAGCGGACAGCTTTGCGGTTGTCCAACTACTGCCATTCAAGGGCTGCTTGCCCTCAGCCGCGAGAATATCCAGAAGCCGCCGCAGGGATACGTTTTCCTGGGCGTAGACCTCGAAGATGCAGCGTATCTGCTCCGCCTCAGCAGGGATGGGATTCAGCTTCTTGGTCTTGATATTATGAATGACTGTCGGGACCAATTCGAAGCCGTAGGGCTGCCTGCCGCCCATATAGAACCCCATTTCGCTGCGATGGGCGTAAGCCTGGGTGACACGGTTGATGATAGATGTGCGCTCAAACTCGGCGAACACCATCAAGAGCTTGACGATCATCTCCCCATAAGGCGAGGATGTGTCAAAGGACTCCTGAGAGGACACAAACTCGACCTTGTGTTCCTTGAACTCCTGCAAAATGTTCACAAAATCCGATAGAGAGCGGCTGATACGGTCCAGCTTATAGACAATGACCTTCCTGACCTTCCCCTGCCTCACCAGCTTCATCATCTTCTGGAAGCCGTCGCGGTTGACGTTGCCGCCAGAGAAGCCATTGTCTACGAAGGTAAGTACCTTTTCCTCCCGCTCATCTGGCTTGATAACAGACCTGCAATACTCAAGCTGGGTTTCACAGCTGATGCTGTTCTCCCGCTCAACAGATTTGCGGGCATACAGGATGACCGCCATCCGGCTTCTCCTCTCCCATGCGATGGCCCCATCAACCGGATTTCTCCGGTTTTGTCAGAAGATGGATCAGTTCCTCTATGATCTGCTCCCTGCTGCCGTCCTTGTTATCCGGGACAACAGCGTGCTCCACCTGGTGCGTCCTGCTGCGCACATCCGTATACTCCCTTTTCAGCTCCTCCATCCAAATCCCCCCTTCATGATCCTATGCGTGGGAGGGAGGATTATTGCGCAGCAGCTGTTGATTTCTCCCCGCCAAAGCCCTGGAAATTGTACATAAAATCCTCATTTCCCCCAATATCCTCTTTACAATGGGGCCCACTGTTGCTATAATAAACTGGAAAAATTATCTGCGCTGTGCAGATGGAGGTCTGTTTGGCGGCTCCGAACGGGAAAGGAGGTGCGCTCTTCCGGCTGACGATACATAAAATTTCTATCCTGGCATGGCTCTATCCACCTGTGTGCCGATGCGCACGGGCTATGAAAAGACTTTATTTCTAGGGGGAAGTACTATGAAATGGAAAGAAATCATCCAGCAGCTTGACGTTCCCGGGTGGGAGCGCTGCTGGACCAGAGCGTTGGCATGGATTCTGGTCTTTGCGCTGCTGGTCCCCTCCAGGGGGCTGGTATTCGCTTATGAAGAGGCTCCGCCGGAGGATGGGAGATGCGTGCATCATCCTGAACACACTGCGGAGTGCGGTTATATTGAGTCCAGCGAGGGTTCGCCCTGTGCCCATACGCACGATGAGGAATGCGGCTACAGCGAGTCCGCGGAGGGAGCTCCCTGTACCCACGAACACAGCGGGGACTGCGGTTTTACGGAGGCCGTGGAGGAGATCCCCTGCAATATGAACTGCGCGGAGACGGACGGGGCGGGTGCCATTCTCCACGATCCCGCCTGCGCCTATGCCCCGCCGGCAGAAGGAACTCCCTGCGGCCATGAGCACGATGAAGCGTGCGGCTACAGCGAGCCCGCGGAAGGGGCCCCCTGTACCCACGAGCATAACGGAGACTGTGGCTTTGCAGAGGCCGTGGAAGGCGCATCTTGCGGTTATGTGTGCGAGCTGTGCGTCACCGGCTGGCAGTGGGATGATGAAAAGGAGCTGCTGACTTGGAGTGAGGACGCAAAGCTGTGGGGTCTTGGCGTTCCTGCCGCCAGCGCGGAAAACCCCGTGACGCAGGAGACGCTTCTGGCACTGCTGCCTGCGGCCGTCACTGCGGATACCGCGGCAGGGCCGCAGACCGTGGAGCTGGTCTGGGACCTCAGCGCGCTTCCGGAGGAGGGCGCGTATGAGGGGTCCTACACCCTTACTGCTCAGTTAGGCGGAGAATATGCCCTTACTGAGGCCGCGCCTGTCCCGGAGGTGCTTCTGGAGCTGGGCGGCGGGGAGACGTATGTATCCAAATATGTGAGCAATTGGGAGTTTATTCCTCGTGATGGTACTACTATTATACAGGCGGATGGTGCTTTTCTAATAGATGTGCAGTTAGCAGATTTGGAAAGACGCGAAGCACTCGTTCAAATTTTAAATGAAACGCTTCCTGCCCAAATCAGAGGCCAAGGATACACAGCTGGTGGAGAGTTGGTTGCGGCTGGGTTCATTCCGGAAGAAGCTGGCAGCTATCCGTTTGGACGTGTCAATATTAAGTGGAATGTAGAAAGAGTACTGCCCGCAGACCCGCCGTATGCAGAGAAATACACATTTGCGGCCACGCCAGTTGTCAATAACTCGGGTCATAGAATCATTATAAACTCTAATGTCCCGAATGCTCCAAACAGTGACGGTGACCCCAATTTGTTAAGTATAACCGTTGTTCTGCACCCTCTTAATTTGTCCAGCCACATCGCCGCTCCCGCAGCGCCGGAGAACGTGAAAGTCAATCTGTTTGACTACTGGGTTGCAACGCCCGATCCGGCAACATCTTCCACCGGTGATATTCTGAGCGCAGGAGACGTGCATTATCATGAGGACGGCGGCGAAGGCGCTCTCGGCACTACACCTACCGGTTACTCCAATCAGGAAGACTGGAACAAAGGCATCAACCAGGGCCATCTTCTTCTCTTCGGCGACGGTCTGATTCATGCCGGACTCTGGAACAAGGGCGCCGGCCAGAACTGCCGCTACGGCAAGGAATATGCCGGAATGGAGGGCATCGTCCGGACTGTCCTGGACGCGAATGGCTATCCCGAGCTCAACCTGGAAAACGCGGACAAAATCCTGACCGGTGAAAAGAATGCTCCAGAGTACAATTCAAAATATAACACTGACAAATATAAGCTCATAAAAGACTATGCCCTCACCGGGGACCACAAGAATGATTTGCACAGCAATGGAAGTGGGTACACATATGACTCTTCCGATATCCAGAACCTGAGTAAAACCGTCATCCAGACCTGGGCAAAAGATATCGAAAAAGACGCCGAATCCCTGCAATATCTTTTTGATCCAACCGTTCCCAATCCTTACAAAACCAGCTACACCGATGTCTCCGGCCTCTTCCAGCTGGACAAAGACGGCTATTACTACTACAACATGCGGGAGAACTTCGCTGAATTTGTAGAGGAACCAGGCAATAACCACTTCATTCTCTACAACGCCCCGGCTACCGTCCGTACCGACAACGAGCAGAGCATTGGCAACTTTTTCCCCTTCAACAAGGGTTCCGAGGTCTTCAACGGCACCGACGCCAATGGGAACCTGACCAGCAGCGTCTACTGCGCCCGCAACGCCATGAACCACCACCTGGGCATGACGGTGGAGGTGGATTTCCGCCAGCCCCTGAACGGCAGGATCAACACCGGCAGCAACGCCCAGCCCATGACCTTCCAGTTCTCCGGCGACGACGACGTGTGGGTATTCATTGACGATGTGCTGGTGCTGGACATGGGCGGCGTCCACAGCGAGGTCTACGGCATCATTGACTTTGAAAGCGGCAGCGTCCTCGTCGGACGGGGCTTTAACGCCAAGGGCATTCCGACGTATGACCCGGAAAATCCGCAGAACACAGAGGACCTGGTGACTGAGACGAACCTTATGGCCTTGTATGAGGCGGCCGGAAGGACTGACAGCACCAAGTGGAACGGCAGCACCTTTGCCAGCAATACCTCCCATACCTTGAAGATGTTCTACCTGGAGCGGGGCAACTACGACTCCAGCATCGCTTTGCGCTTCAATCTCCAGCCCCTGCTCTACCAGCAAATTAAAAAGGTGGACCAGAACGGCGGCGACGTTCCGGGCGTGCAATTTGCGCTTTACCCGGCGGAGAAGTCCAGTAAAGGCGACGCGGGCGCGATTGAGTGTCTTTACACGGACAACGACGTAATGGGTGGCGAGCCGTTCTACGTCAAGCAGGCCAAAACCGGTGACGGCAAGGCCCTGGTTACGTTGGAAACAGGCTCCGACGGCTCCGCTCAGTTCCTCCAGAAGGACGGCACTTACTTCAACTTTGCCGACCGTGGTCCGCAGTATTATATCCTGCGGGAGATAAACGCTCCAGCAGGCTACCGCAAGCAGCCCGTTGACATCGTGCTGTACTATGATCCGCACACAGCCATGCTCTCCGCCGCCAACCGCTGGTCCACCGGCGCTTACGCCTGCTCCGTGGCTCACGTCACCTCGTTCATTCCGAAGAACGCTGACGGAACCCCCACCGCTGAGGAGCGCGGTCTGGTCGTGGCGGTGCCGCTGCTGAAAAAGTCCAGCGAAAACTGGTTCGCCCTCTACGGCAGCAATCTGAGCGGCTTCCAGTCCGTGCCCGCCGGCAAGGAAGAGGAGGACGCCATCCTGCTTGCCGCGCTGTATCAGGCGAAGGCCAACGCGGCCGACTGGCATCTGGTCTGGGACGAGGGCAACAGCCGCCTGAAGGGCACCCTCAGCGACCTGCCGGGCCTGTCCAACCGCTATACGCTGGTCAATCCGGACGGCGATATGAAAATGGCCTATGGGCTAATATCCGCTGAGGCGCTGAACAGCTTGGGCGTTTCCGGCTCCGATGCCGACGAGCGCTATGAGAATCTGCGGAAATATCTTGGCAGCCATACGCCTGAGGAGGCCTGCGCGGCTATTGGCAGCGGCTTCCGGCGCTTGGATACCGATACGTTTAACCGCGATTTCCGTTCCCTCATCTACATCCCCAACGAGCGGCGCGAACTCCGGGTGCTGAAAATCAACCAGGACGGCGCTCCCCTGGAGGGAGCGAGGTTTGGCCTGTATGACGCTCCTGCCTGTACAGGAGAGCCCGCGGCCTCCGGCTATACGGACGCCAACGGAATGTTGGTCTTCTCCCCTACCGGAAAGGACGATACCGCCGGCCAGGCACAGATGACCTGGGCCAACAGCACTCCCAAAGACAAACCCCAGTATTATCTCAAGGAGATCACCCCTCCCGCCGGCTACGACGCCAATCCCACGGTAATCCCCGTAATTGTCGGAATCTACTCCATTTACGCCGATGCAGGCTCGGAGGCCGACGGCGTCAGCGTAATGGCGGGCGTAGGGCGGCTGACTCAGGCCATGCGGCAGTACGCCATGGGCGGCGATGTGGACATCACCCTCCAGGACATCACCGCCTTCATGCAGATCCAGGACAGCGGCAAGTTCAGGCTTGACAATTGGAGGGACTCAAAACTGGAGGCTACCGACATTCCGCGCAGCATGGACCTGCACTATGGCAGGAACAACGATAATTTCAGCTTAGTTGATTACGGCCTGCATGACGAAGACGGCGGCAAAATCTATCAGCCTTTCTTTGTTACCGACACTGGTTTCGTCCGCACCAAGATTCAGCAGAACGAAAAACGAATGGACCCCAGCACAAACGCCAACAAGGATTCTTTAGGTTCCACGGACCTGACCAATCTCTTCAGCCTGCTGAACATAGTAGTTGTAACGGATAAGACGAACCCACCCCAGGAAAAGACCGTTCAGCTGACCATCAGCAAGAAGGTTGAGGGTACGGACCTGGCGGATACGGACTACACAAGAACTTACCATTTTTCAGTATCTCTGACGGATGCCGGTGGAAAGCCCCTGTCTGGCAATTTCAAGTATAATTTCTACGGCAAGGACAAGTGGGGTTACATCTCCAACGGCGGAGAGCTGCTCCTCCACCACGATGAATCGGTAACGATTCTGGGCCTGCCTGAGGGGACCCAATTCACGGTGACGGAAACAGATGCACTCTCCGACGGCTGGCATGTTACACCTGACAGGACGATTTCCGGCACTGCCGGAGAGGAAAACGCGGAATTTACCAACACAACAAAACCCAAGGACCCTGAGACTCCTTCCAAGGACCCCGAGACTCCTCCCAAGGACCCCGAGACTCCTCCCAAGGACCCCGAGACTCCTCCCAAGGACCCTGAGACTCCTCCCAAGGACCCCGAGACTCCTCCCAAGGACCCCGAGACTCCGGAAGATCCCCATTCGGATCCCCCTGAGGAGCATCTGACGGAATTGCCGGACCCCAACGATCCAGAGTCTCCTGATAAAATCACGATCTGGGATGACGATATCCCAACTACCTATGTGAAGTGGTGGGACCCGGAGGCAGAGGAGTGGGTTTACATCCCGGAGAATGAGATTCCCCTGATGAACATGGAGCCCGATCCTGAACCCACGGTCCCCGCCACCGGCGATGGAATTCTCTTCTGGCTGCTGGCCAGCGGCGCGTCCCTCACCGGTCTGACGGTGGTCAGGAATCTCCGAAGAAAGGAAGACGAGGAGGAATAACTACCTACTCCTCCTTCTCCCGCACCCATCATTACGCCCCAGACCCCTGCGATACAGGAGTCTGGGGCGTTTGCTTAAACTGCCCGTTTCGGCGAGGGACTGCGTCTTGCCAAGGATAAGATGAATGAGAAAAACGTCTACTATATGAATCCCTCCTTCGATAAATAATGGTTCAGGCGGCGGCAAATCTGCCGCCGCCTGACTGCTGTTCTGCTTGTGATGCTCATTCCAGCATCTTCGCAAACTCATCCTCGGTCAGAATGGGAATGTTCAGTTCCTGGGCTTTTTTCAGCTTACTGCCGGCGGCCTCCCCCGCCACCACATAGGTTGTGCGTTTTGAGACAGACCCCGCCGCCTTGCCGCCCCGCTCCTCAATGAGCGCCTGGGCGGCTTTCCGTTCAAAGCGGGACAGCGTCCCCGTAAGGACGAAGGTCATGCCGGCAAAGCGCTCGTCCACCAGCTGAGCGGTGCTCTCCATGTTGACGCCTGCGTCTCTCAGCCGGCCGATCAGGTCCCTGGCCTGAGCGGAGCCCAGATAATCCACCACGCATTGGGCTGTCACGGCGCCCACATCGTTAATTTCCGTCAGTTCCTCTGCCGTGGCGGCGCACAGGGCGTCCATTGTGCGGAAATGCGCGGCGAGGACCTTGGCCGCCTTCTCTCCTACCTGCCGGATGCCCAGGCCGAAAATCAGCCGCGAGAGATCGTTGCTCTTGGATTTCTCAATGGCGCGCAGCAAATTTTCCGCGGACTTCTCTCCCATGTGCTCCAGCCGGGCAACCTCCGGGGCCTGGAGCCTGTACAAATCCGCCGCTGTGGAGACCATGCCGCTGTCCACCAGCTGCTGAACCACGGCAGGGCCGCATCCGTCAATGTCCATGGCGTTCCGGCTGGCAAAGTGGGTCAGGTTCCGCAGCAGCTGCGCGGAGCACTCCGCCCCGGTGCAGCGGATGGCGGCCCCGTCCTCGTCCCGCCGGACCGGCGCGCCGCAGACCGGGCAGACCTCCGGCAGAACATAGGGTACGGTCCCCTCCGGCCTCCGCGAACGGTCCACCTCCACAATTTCGGGGATAATCTCCCCCGCCTTCTGGACCACCACGGTGTCGCCGATGCGGATGTCCTTTTCCGTGATGAAGTCCTGGTTGTGAAGCGTGGCGTTGGTAACCGTGGTCCCTGCCAGGCGGACAGGGGTCAGCACCGCCTTGGGCGTCAGCACCCCGGTGCGGCCCACCTGAATCACAATGTCCAAAACCTGGGCCGGTTTCTTCTCCGGCGGGTACTTATAGGCCACCGCCCACTTTGGAAATTTGGCTGTACTGCCTAGTTTTTCACGGTCCGGCAAGGAATTAACCTTTACAACTGCGCCGTCTATGTCAAAGGGGTAATCCGTCCGCTGGTCGTTGATGCGGGCAATTTCAGCCTGACAAGCAGAGACGCCTGACAGAATTTTGTGGGGAATCACCCGGAAGCGCTGAGAGGCCAGATAAGCGAGTGTCTCCCCGTGGGAAACAGGGCTCAGGCCCTCCGCCAGCTGCATATTAAACACCTGAATGTCCAGCTTCCGTTCTGCGCAGATCTTCGGGTCCAGCTGCCGGAGGGACCCGGCGGCGGCATTTCGCGGGTTGGCCAGCAGGGGCTTGCCCTGAAGCTCCCTCTGGACGTTCAGCTCCTCAAAAACCGCCCGTGACATATAGACCTCCCCCCGGACGATCAGCCGGGGCAGCTTATCCGGCAGGCGCATGGGAATGGAGCGAATGGTTTTCAGATTCTCCGTCACATCCTCGCCGGTCCGGCCGTCTCCCCGGGTCGCGCCCCGGACAAAGAGTCCGTCCCGGTATTCCAGGGCCACCGACAAGCCGTCTACCTTGGGCTCTATGGAGTAGAGCGTCCCATCTCCCAGTGTCTCATCCACCCGCTGGCAGAACTCCGCCACCTCTTCGGCGTTGAAAACATCCTGAAGGCTCTCCAGTGGCACCTCGTGGGCATAGGGGACAAATCCCTCCAGAATCTTTCCGCCAATGCGCTGGGTGGGAGAGTCCGGCGTGACCTCCTCGGGGTGCCGGGCCTCCAGCTCCTCCAGCCGGCGGTTCAGCAGGTCATATTCCCGGTCGCTGATGATGGGGTCGTCTAATACATAATAGCGGTAGCCATACTCGTTCAATGTCTCCCGCAGCTGTATGATTTCCTCACGGTAATCCATGATATCCTCCCTGTCAGTTGATGATATAGTCCTTCGCATCGCTCTCATAGGTGTCCGGTGCGGTGCTGAAATAGGTGTAGGTATCCGGCACGGAACCCACAATTACGGTTTCCGCCACCGTGACGGCATTGGAAACCACCGTGGCGGTGGAAAATCCCGGCAGGAGGATGCTCACGGCCACATCAATATTCAGTACGATCTGGTGCTTTGTCTGATTGATGCCCGCCGAGGTAAATTCGTTCTCAAACCAGGCCGAGGAGGAGCCCACCGACTCCATCCGCACGGAGATGCTGGGCCCCCGACCCGCCAGCAGCACCGAGCCGGTGAGACTGCCCACGGGAATCGACAGATCACGGGCCGGGACCTGGTCGATGCGGGCTAAAATGATATCCAATATCTTGGATTGCAGCCGGTTGAACGCCGCCATGTTGCTGTAGATGGCGCTGATTTTTCCTTCGTTGTCCTTCTCGAAGCTGATCAGGTCGCTGTAGGTAATATTTCCCGTTTCAATGGCCTCGTCCACCGCCTCGGAGACTATGCGGTTCACCGTATTGGAGACCCGGGTGGTAGCCAGGCTCTCCAGCAGCGGCTGCATCTGGGTTGTGGCGAGGAAGAGCATGGTCAGCGCCAGTACTACAGCGGACAGCAGCAGCACCCGCGCCAGCGCCCGGCGGGCAATGTGCCTGCGGTAATATAAAAAGCCCGGCGGCATCATATCGGCATCACCTCTCCGTTATCCTATGCGGAGAGGGCCTGGCTCTATTGCTGTTTTCCCTCAGCTTAGTTGATGAACAATCTCCTTGAAAACCTTTCCACGCTCCATAAAATTGGCGAATCGGTCAAAGGAGGTGCTGGCGGGAGACAGAATAACCACATCCCCTCTCTCCGCCCGATTCCGAGCCAGATTCACTGCCTGATAATAATCGTCCACATCCACGATTTCCAGGCCGGCGTAATTTTCCGCGCCCTCCACCGACGCCCGGATAACTCCGGCGGTAGCGCCGCAGAGAATCAGCAGTTTTACATGATCGTTGATAACCGGACCCAAACTGTCATAGGAGATGCCTTTATCCTTGCCTCCGGCAATCAGAATTACCTTTCCTGGGAAGGAATTCAGACCAGCAATGGTCCGGCTGGGACTGGAAGCAATTGAGTCATTGTAGTAGCGGACACCGTCCAGTTCCCGCACCAACTCAATACGGTGCTCCACTCCTCCAAAATTCCTGGCAAATGCGCAGATCACTTCGTTGGGAACGAGACCGTCCACAGCGGCGATCGCCGCCATATAATTTTCCACGTTGTGGATACCGGGGAGCTTGATGTCCGCCAATGACAACACAAAACGGTGCCCCTGTTCGTTGACAAGCCAAATGGCTTGCCCCTCTCCGGAGTCATCCGGGCCGAGGTACGTCCCCCGCTCCACGGCCTCCCGGCGGCTGAACAGGCGGACGGAGCCCCGGGCCCCTTCCGCAAAGCCCCGTGTGAGCTCATTATCGGCATTCAGCACGACAATCCCGTCCGAATCCTGATGTGTAAAGATATTTTCCTTTGCAGCGATATACTCTGCATAGTCCCTGTGGACGTCCAGATGATTGGGGGCCAGATTGGTGACGACGGCAATCCGCGGACTGCGGTTCATGGTCAGCAGCTGGAAGGAGCTGAGCTCCAGCACTGCCAGGTCGGTTGGCATCATAGAGGGAGTGTCCGCCAGCAGCGGACGGCCAATGTTC
>CAOJHG010000017.1 GCA_948435975.1 uncultured Oscillibacter sp.
TCCAGGACATGCTCAACCGCATGGATTACCTGGCCACCCAGTCCGCCAACGGCACTTATGACGATCCCGTGGACCGCAAGAACCTCCAGAAGGAAGTCGACGCCCTGAAGAAGGAAATCAACCGTATTGCGGATTCCGCGAACTTTAACGGCATCAAGCTGCTGGACGGCTCTCTGGATCCCGTGGCCGCCAAGGCCAAGGCTGACGCCGCCGTTGACGCCGCCAACGCCGCCGCCGCCAGCGCGGATGCCGCTTCCTTCCAGTCCGTGTCTGTCACGGCCATTCATGACCATGAGAATACGCCCGCAGGCGCGAAGATGAAGTTCGAGCTGGACCTGTCCAACCTGAAGGTGACCTCCACCTCGGCTGGTAATGACGCTCTGGTGACGATTGCGGTGGCCGGCGGCCTGACCATTACCGCAACTGCCGACACCACCGGCGGCCTGACCCTGTCGCTGGCTGGTGGTAACACGCAGGTGAGCTTCGGCGGTGCCAGCTTCAATGTCTCCTTTGATGCCGCAACCAATAAGCTGACTTATGAGATGGTGGATATGCCCACCACCTCCTGGAGTACGGCTCTGGGTGCAGTCAGCGTGCAGACCACGACCTACAATGACGCGAACTTCGGCGAGAGCCTGGAGTATCATATCACGCAGGAAGCGGTTGTGGGCAAGGATCCCGACCAGGCTCAGGGCTCGTTTGACCTGACGGCGGATATGATCAAGGACGGCGCTCGTCTGAAGATCGGCAACACGGAGTATACCTTCGCCGTGGGCAAAGACAGCAAGGTGGATAAGACGGGTGCGAACGTGATTGACCTGACGGACCTGAATGTGGCCGGCGGCACGCTGACAGATGATCAGCTGAAGATTGCCGCCGCCCGTCTCTCCGGCGTGGCCAACGGCAAGGGCGACTTCATTGTCACCAACGATGCCAACAGCAAGACCATCCATCTGACTGAGCGGCAGAGCGTCACGGGTGACGAGGGCTATGATCTGGCCGGTTCGAACACTGGCGGCGCTGCGGATGCTACGTGGAAGAATGTCGTCAGCTTCAACCCCAATGCCGCGCCTGAAACCCAGGCTAAGGACCCCGATGCTGGCGGCAACGGTTTGACCTTGCAGATCGGTGATACCTCCGACAGCTTCAACCAGCTGGGCGTTGTAATCGGTGACATGCACGTGGACGCCATGGGCGCTGGCACCATCAATGAGGGTCAGGCCAATGAGACCGTCATTACGGATACCATCGATGATATCGACATTTCCACGCAGAATGGTGCACACAGCGCGATTGACGTCATCAAGAACGCCATCAACTACGTCTCCGGCATCCGCGGCGACCTGGGCGCTGTCCAGAACCGTCTGGAGCACACCGCCAACAACCTGAGCGTCATGGCGGAGAATATCCAGGATGCCGAGTCCACCATCCGCGACACCGACGTTGCCGAAGAGATGATGGCTTACACCAAGAACAACATTCTGGTCCAGTCCGCCCAGGCCATGCTGGCCCAGGCCAACGCCGTTCCCCAGGGCGTTCTGCAGCTCCTCGGCTAATTCTCGCTGTAGTTCCCCCAACTCCTGTCCCCCCACAAGGACGCATCCCAACTCACCCAAAATCCGCAGATTTTGGGCTGAGAGGAGAGGCAAAGGAGCGGGACGGAGTGGAAGCGGATTTCGCCCCAACGTGGGACAAAATCAAACACACAGCGATTACGGGGCGGGCTTCGGCCCGCCCTGCTTTCCTGTCTTTTGGAAGGCTTCCGGTCCCCGGAGACCCTCCAAAGGACAGGAGGAAAGGAGCAGATATGAAAATAAAACCCATCTTGTCCATTGGCATGATCTACAAAAACGAAATCCGCTGCCTAGAGCGCTGCCTCAAAGCTCTCCAGCCCCTGCGGGACGCCCTTCCCTGTGAGCTGGTCATGGCCGACACCGGTTCGGAGGATGGCAGCCGGGCTGTGGCGGAACGCTACGCGGATATCCACTTCGACTTCTCCTGGGTCAACGACTTTGCTGTCGCCCGAAATGCCGTTATGGTCCGCTGTTCCGGCCAGTGGGATTTCTCCATTGACGCCGACGAGTGGCTGGATGGGGATATCAAAGAATTGGTATCTTTTTTTCAGGACGGCAATTGCGAACGCTTTGACGCCTGTGCCCTGACGGAGCGGAATTACTATACATACGATCTCAACGGTGGCTACGGTGCCTTCATGCCCTGGCGATTGCTGCGGATGTCCACCGGCCTACGGTACCGGGGTGCAATTCACGAGAGCTGGAATCTGACCGACCTGCGGTTGCTGGTTCTGCGCCGGACGCTTCTGCATCACGACGGCTACGTGGCAATGAACGGCCCCAGCGGCAAAGGCAAACGGGATCGAAACATGAAGCTTCTGCGGGAGAAGCTGGAGAAGAACCCTAACGACCTGCTGGCCAGACTGCAGTTTATTGAGAGCGGAAGCCAGGAGTCAGACTTCCTGGATAACCTCTGTCGGGCCGTGACCCTGGTGGAGGAGCGTGCTCCCTGTTGGGACACCCTAGGTGCGTCAGTCTTCCGCTACGCCATTGGCAACGCCCGGGTACGGAAGATGCCGGAGATAGAGAAGTGGCTGCAGGAAGCGGAGGAATGGTTTCCCAAGTCCTATTTTATCCGGATGGACGCAGCCTTTAACGCCGCCGCCTACTTTCTGGAAAAAGAGGAGTATGCCTCCTGTATTTACTGGGGAGAAAAGGGCTTGAGTGCATACGCGGACTACCGGGAGGGCAAAGGTGAGATTGGTTGCCAGCTCTACGGTTCCCTGCAAAATTCTACCCCCCTCTGTGAAGCTAGCCTGAAGGTGGTACTGTCCCGGGGCTATTTCGAGTCGGAACAGGTAGAAAAAGGAGCGGAGCTTCTGGCGGGAATTGACTATACGGTTCTGGATGCCCAGTGGACGAAGAACTTGCTGGAGACCCTGCAGATGTTTCACCACCGCAGTGAGTTAGACACTGCGCCCCTGCTCTCCGCGTTCTGGGAAGGCATTAACAAGCCGGAACCTGCCGCAGACTGGGCAGAGAGGCGACGGACCATGTTTGTGCAGACGGCCGGGGCGGCCTTTGTTCCGTCGTTTATCCGCAGGGAAGAGGGCAGCGCGGGTTTTCTCCGGCATGTCTATACCATGTACGGGACCTTGGCAGGCCGCTGTTCCCTGGGCGAGGCGGCCCTGGCCTTGGCAGCGGAAGAACCGGAGGAGATGGCGCGGTACTTGGGCGCGGTGGAGAAGTGGGAGGAAATGCCCATTCAGGTCCTGTCCCGCGCTCTGCGGAAGGGGATGATGTTCCCCCTGCCGGACCGGACCTTGAATCTGGAGGAGATGGACAGTCTGGCGGCCCGGCTGGCTCTGAACTGGACGGAGCTGTACGAAATTTTGAACGATATCGCACAGGAGGACTACACAGGCAGCTGGCAGAGTTTGACCTGGACCCGGGCCCTGGCCCTGGCGGCGGTGCAGAATTTCGACTGGAAGACGGCGGACTCGGGCATGAACCTGGCCCGGACCTTTGCCCGGGTGGAGGAGGCCTTCATCACCGGTTGCTACGCGCCGGAGGTGCTGCGGGAGGGGAACCTTTGCGTTCTGCCCGCCATGCACCGGTTCGGATGGTACTGCGCCCAGGCCTTTTCGTATTTGGAAGCAGGGGATACGCTGCATTATGTGCGCCTCCTGCGGGAGGCCCTGACCTCCTACGAGGGTGCAAAGCACATGGTGGACTTCCTGCTGGAGAACACGCCGGAGCTCCAGGCCCCGCCGGAATCCCCCGCGCCGGAGCTGCTGGAGCTGGCGGAGAAGGTGCGGGCTCTGCTGGCCCAGTATGACCCGGCGGACCCGGCGGTGGCAGTGTTGAAGGCAAGTCCCGCCTATCAGAAGGTTGCGCATTTGATTGAGAGCGCATAAAATAGTGAGCAGCGGAAAGGACCCTCTTATGGTTGTTACGATTTCTTTCAACGCACCCAGGGACCCCCAAAAACCGCAGGTCCACCAATACACGGCGATTACCCTTAGCGGCCCGGAGTTCATGAAGGGTTTTCCGCTGGTGACGTTGGACGTGGATAGTTATATTGTAGGAGCGGAACTCCAGACGTCCGTTAACTTCTTTACCGACCCGGCCCGGCATTGTTTGGCAATCGGCAAGGTGTGCTCCCTGGCGGACGGCATCACCATCCTGCTGAACTTGGACCACGATTATGCCTCGGTGACACAAGGCGATCCGATGTTTTTGCTGGAGGACCAGCAAGAGACGCTGGCGGCCCGCCGCGCGCCTCGTAAAGGCACAATCATCATCCAAAACGACGTCTGGGTAGGCCACGGGGCCACTATCATGAACGGCGTCACCCTCCACAACGGCTGCGTGGTGGGAACCAACGCCATGGTGACCAAGGACGTACCTCCCTATGCCATTGTGGGCGGCAATCCAGCCCGCGTCTTAAAATATCGCTTCGACCCGGAAATCATTGACGCCCTCCAGCGGATTGCCTGGTGGGATTGGCCGGACGAGGCCCTGCGGGAGCGGAAGATGGATTTCTTCCTGCCCCCGGCGGAGTTTGTTGCAAAATATCTCCCTCTGGCGGACAATCCGCCCCCCTTCGCGGACATTCTCCCGGAGGCCCGGGAGGCAGGGCGGGAAATCGTCCTCTTTGTGCCGGACGTGGAGAGCAAGTGGCCCCTGTATCCCAGCGTGCTGGCGGAGTATTTCACGAAGGACCGCCCTCACGCGGAACTGCTGCTGTACCTGCCGGAGGAGCTCTCGAAGCCGGAGCATCTCCAGCCCCTGGAAGAGGCTCTGAGCCAGTACGAGGACCGGGACAGCTATGTCACCCTCCAAACAGGCGCCACCCTGGACGAACGCCTGCTCTTCCAGTGCGCGGATTATTACGTCACCACCCGGAGCCGACCGACGGTGGCCCGGACCTGTCTGGCGGACCTCTATCAGGCAAAGATCCTTTATGGAACAGACACCCAGCTTTTCCCCGAACGCCTGGGAGAGAGCCGGAAGGGAGGTGTCTGAAATGGAGATCACATCTCTTCGCATCCCGGACGTAAAGCTTCTGGTTCCCGCGTACTTCACCGACAGCCGAGGCTGGTTCGCCGAGACCTACTCCAAACGGACCCTGGCGACCCAGGGCATCACAGCGGAGTTCGTCCAGGACAACCACAGCCTGACCCTTCACAAGGGCACCATCCGGGGCATCCACTTCCAGCGGAATCCACAGGCCCAGGGGAAGCTTGTGCGCTGTGTCCGGGGCCGGATTCTGGATGTGGCGGTGGACCTGCGGCAGGACTCGCCAACTTACAAGCAGTGGGTATCCGAGGAATTGTCGGCGGAGAATCACCGGCAGCTGTGGATTCCCCAGGGCTTTGGCCACGGCTTCCTGACCCTGGAAGACCATTGCGAAGTCCAATACAAAACCGACGAATTCTACGCCCCGGAGTGTGACGGAGGCATTGCGTGGAACGACCCGGAAATCGCCGTGGACTGGGGCGGCGTCGCGGACCCCATTCTCTCGGATAAGGACCGGGCCTTGCCTCTTCTGGAACAGAGCGGGGTTTCTTTTTAGGAGGACCAATGGAACATCAATTGACGCAGACTTGGGGACGTGTCCAGCTGGAGCCGCTGGCACAGTCGGCTTTGGAACTGGCCCGCCTTCTGCGGAACCGAAACCGGGACTGCTTTCTGGATGCCCGGGAGATCAGCCCCGAGGGACAGAAGCGCTGGTTCGCGGGCTATCTGGAGAACCCAGCGGAGCGCATGTTTTCTGTGTACCGACAGGAGGCGTGGATTGGCACGGCGGCTTTGTTCCGGATGGAGGGTACTGAGGCAGAGTGCGGACGTTTTATGATTGATAAAACCGCCGCCCCGGAGCGAGGCGTGGGCCGGGAGACTGTGGAGGCCGTGTGCCGGATTGGCTTTAGGCAGTTGGGGCTGACACGCCTGTACCTTTCTGTCTACGAGGACAATCTCCCGGCGGTGAACTGTTACCGGAACGCAGGATTTCGTGTCTATGGCCGCTTTCAGGACGCTGGGGGAAGGCCCCTGTTACGGATGGAGCGGACAGCAAGAGAGGGGGAAGAGGGATGATTAACGTATTTCAGCCAAGCCTGGGTGAGGAGGAACTGGCCCGCATCCGGGAGGTTTTTGCTTCCAACTGGCTGGGCAAGGGCCGGCTCACGGAGGAATTTGAGACCGGCTTCGCCGCGCACCTGGGGGTTCCCCGGCAGGGGGTGCTATCCACTAACTGCTGCAGCGAGGGCCTCTTTGCCTCCATGCACCTCTTTGGAATCGGGCCGGGAGACGAAGTGATTCTTCCCACGGTCAGTTTTGTAGGAGCGGGAAACGCGGTCTGTGCCAGCGGGGCCAAGTTGGTGCTGTGCGACGTGGACCCCCGGACTTTGAACCTGACCGCCCAGGATTTAGAGGAGAAAATTACGCCCCGCACCAAGGCGGTGATGCCTCTGCACTACGGCGGCGTCCCCTGTGACATGGACGCCATTCTGGAGACGGCCCGGAAGCACGGGCTGGCGGTGATTGAGGACAGTGCCTGTTCCGTAGCTTCCACTTACAAGGGCCGGGCCTGCGGCACCTTGGGGGATATGGGTATGTGGTCCTTCGACGCCATGAAGATTCTGGTCTGCGGCGACGGGGCCATGCTGTACTTCCGGGACCCGGCCCTGCGGGAGCGGGCGGAGAAATGGCTGTATTTCGGCTTGGAGAGCAAGAGCGGATTTTCTAACAGTGTGGACCAAAAGTGGTGGGAATATGACGTTTCCTCTTTCGGCCACCGAGCCATCATGAACGACGTCACGGCGGCCATGGCCCTGGAGCAGCTGAAAAAACTCCCTGGCTTCCTGGCCAGACGGAGGGTAGTCAGCGAGACTTACAGCCGTCTCCTGGGGGACCTGTCCTGGCTGGAGACGCCGCCTGCCCTGCCGGAGAACTGTACCTCTTCTTACTATTTTTACCACATCCAGGTAAAGGATCCCCTGCGGGACCAGCTGGCCCAGTACCTGCGGGAACGGGGGGTCTACACCACCTTCCGGTATTTCCCCCTTCACCGGGTCCAGCACTATGGAATTCAGGACTGCTTCCCGAAGGCGGACTGGGCGGCGGACCACACGCTTTGCCTACCCATCCATCAGGCATTGACGGAGGAAGAAGTGGATCGGGTGGCCGCACTGGTGCGGGCCTTCGGCGAGACGCACCGCCTGAACTGAAAGGGGGGGGACAGCGGATGAAAGGCATCATCTTAGCCGGCGGCAGCGGCACGCGGCTATACCCCATGACGAAAGCGGTGTCCAAGCAGCTGCTGCCCATCTACGACAAGCCCATGATTTACTATCCCCTCTCCACCCTGATGCTGGCGGGCATCCGGGAAATCCTGTTGATCTCCACTCCCCGGGACCTCCCGGCCTTCCAGGCCCTGCTGGGGGACGGGTCCGCCTATGGTCTCCGCCTCTCCTACGCGGAGCAGCCTCACCCCAACGGCCTGGCGGAGGCGTTCCTGATCGGCGAATCCTTCCTGGCCGGGGACCGGGTGTGCCTCGTGCTGGGCGACAACATCTTCTATGGCCGCCAGTTCAGCACCCTGCTGCAAAAGGCGGCGTCCCTGGAACAGGGCGCGGTCATCTTCGGCTACAACGTGCCCAACCCCCAGGCATTCGGCGTGGTGGAATTCGGCCCTGGCGGAAAAGTTTTGTCCCTGGAGGAAAAACCCGCCCGGCCAAAATCGAACTACGCTGTTCCGGGCCTCTATTTCTACGACCATGACGTGGTGGAAATCGCCAAGGCCCTCCGGCCCTCCTCCCGGGGAGAGCTGGAAATCACGGCGGTGAACAACGTCTACCTGGAGCGGGGCGCCCTGACGGTAGAGCTCTTCGGCCGGGGTATGGCGTGGCTGGACACGGGGACCTATGAGGGCCTTCTGGAAGCGGCGGACTTCGTGTCAATCGTGCAGAAGCGGCAGGGCCTGTATGTCTCCTGCATTGAGGAAATCGCCTACCGCATGGGCTACATCACCCGGGAAGCCCTGCTGGCCCTGGCGAAGCCCATGGAAAAAACGGAGTACGGACAATATCTGAGACGCGTAGCGGAGGAACGGCCATGAAACGGCTTTTGGTAACCGGCGGAGCGGGCTTTATCGGCTCCAACTTTATACGGCACATCCTGCCCCGGCCCGATATCGAGCAGGTGGTGAACCTGGACCTACTGACCTACGCGGGCAACCTTCGGAACCTGTCGGACGTCTCGGAGGACCCCCGCTATACCTTCGTCCGGGGCGACATTCGGGACCGGGCCCTGACGGAGGAGCTCTTTGCCCGCTATGCCCCGGACACAGTGGTCCATTTCGCGGCGGAGTCCCACGTAGACCGGAGCATCACGGAGCCGGAGGTATTCCTGACCACCAACGCCGTGGGTACCCTGACCCTGCTGGAGGCTGCGAAAAGTGCCTGGAGCCGGTCCCCTGGAGACAAACACTGCCGGGAGTACCAGCCCGGGGTCCGGTTTCTCCAGGTGTCCACCGACGAGGTCTACGGCGCCCTGGGCCCAGTGGGCCTCTTCCGGGAGGACACACCTCTGGCTCCCAACAGTCCCTATGCCGCTTCCAAGGCCAGCGGGGACCTGCTGGTCCGGGCCTTCGCCCAGACCTACGGCCTGCCGGTGAACATCACCCGCTGTTCCAACAACTACGGCCCTTACCAGTTCCCGGAAAAGCTGATTCCCCTGATGATCCACAACGCCCGTACCGGGCGGCCCCTGCCGGTGTACGGCGACGGGCTTCAGGTCCGGGACTGGCTGCATGTGAATGACCATTGCCGGGCCATAGAGACAGTGCTGGAGCGAGGCCGTCCGGGGGAGATTTACAACGTGGGCGGCAGCAACGAGCGCACGAATCTGGAGATTATCCGTCTGATTTTGCAGGAGCTGGAGGCCCCGGAGGATTTGATTGTCCACATTCAGGACCGCCCTGGCCACGACCGGCGCTACGCCATAGACAGCGGCAAGCTTCAGCGGGAGCTGGGCTGGAAGCCCCGGTATACCTTTGAGGAGGGCCTTCGGGAGACGGTCCGGTGGTACCTGGAGCACGAGGCCTGGACGACGGAGATTGTCAGCGGGGAATATCAGCAGTATTATGCGGCCATGTATGGCCTGGAACAGGAGACGACATGACAGAGACCTTTCTCGAGATAAATACCGATGGTATGGCCCAGCCCAACGGGGTGGAAAACGACCTCTTCACAAACCGGCAGGCCATCGCCCGCATGTACCGCCAGGCGGCAGCGGCAGAGGTGTCCATTCTGGTGGTGGGCTGGAACCGTCTGGAGAAGACGAAACGCTGTGTAGAAAGCATCCTCCGTTATACGGAGGGGGTTGATTATGAGCTGATTCTGATTGACAGCGGCTCGGAGGACGGAACCCTGGATTACTTCCGCAGCGTGCAGTGTGAGAAGAAGCGGGTTGTTCATATTACCCAGAATCTGGGGGTTGCCTATGCCTATTCGCTCTTCTCTTTGAACGAGTTGGGAGATTACATCTGTTTTGCCACCAACGACCTGATTGTGACGCAGGACTGGATGAAAAACCTCCTGATCTGTATGAAGTCCGACCCGAAAATTGGCATGGTGACCCCCATGACCTCCAACAGCTCCAACCTCCAGTCCCTGGATTTTCCGTATAAAACCTATGAGGAAATGCAGACAATCGCGGCCCAGTTCAACCGTTCCGACCCACGGAAATGGGAGGATCGCCAACGGCTGATTGTTCTGGGCACGCTGTTCCGGAAGGAAGCCTTGCTGGCGAAGGGCTGGCCAGCGTCGGATGTCGGCTTTTTCCATGACTTTGTGGACGACGACGAGGCCTTTGTGATTCGCCGTCTGGGCTACCGGACCATTCTGGCAGGCGACACCTGGATCTGCCATGATCACGACGTCCGGGGCGGCGAGGGGAAGGATTCGGCGCAGTTCCAACGCTCTTTGGCCATAGGCCGCCGGAACTTCCAGGAGAAGCACTTCGGCGTGGACGCCTGGGACGACGTGAATAACTTTCTCAGCCCCTACCTCCCGGACCTCCCGCCCTTGGAAATCACCGGCATGGCCCGGATTCTGGGGGTGGACGTCCGCTGCGGTACGCCGGTGCTGGACATGAAGAACTGGCTTCGGAAGCAAGGGGTCTTCACGGCGGAGCTGTCTGCCTTCACCCAGGACCCGAAATATTGGCAGGACCTGATGACCATCTGTGCAGGCGGCGTTCTCTGTGACCGGGAGGAGTTTTTGTCCGATGCCTTCCCCCAGGAGTATTTCGACTGCGTCGTGGCGGACCGGCCCGTCAATCAGTACCACGAGCCCCAGAAGCTGCTGAATGATTTCTTCGCCCTCTGCAAGAAGGGGGGGCTGGTGGTCTGTAAGCTGCATAACACCTTTGCCTTCCAGACCTACGTCCACCAGCTGGGCCAGCGGGACACCTACGACCCGGTCTTCAGCTACCATCTGCCGGTGGAGGCGGTCCGGAAGGCGCTGGATCAGCAGGGGACCATCTTAAAGACCGTGGCTATCCCCTACGCCCTGGACGAGGATGGCAAACGCACCCTGCGCAGCATCCTCCCGGCGGGAATCCCTCCGGAGACCCAGGACGCCCTGCTGGGCGGAATGCTCTGCCGGGAGTATCTGTTCTTTGTCCGGAAGTGACCTGCGGATGACGGAGGGGGGACTGTGCCATTCGGGAAGTGATGGTTTGGTTCAGCGGTTCCCCGCGGCAAACGATTTTTTCAGAAAAGGAAGATGGGTTGAGGTGATTGTGGTGCCGGGAACAACCGCACTTCGGCGGGTGCTAGTTTCGATCAGTCGCATGGCGACGTTTTCGTCAAGGTATTCAGCACACCCTTGGTCAAATTCCGCAAAAAGGCTGTGTTCCGTTGACAGAGGACACGTGAGAGCGGTTCATGTTCTTGCCGGAAGGCCTTTAGCTAGATAATCCTTGCGGCCTATGGGCTGCTTGGCGTAGATAGCGCCGATATGACAGTTCCTTTCCTGTCGGGAAATGGCGCTGAGAACAGATTTGCCAATTGTATATTTTAAACCGCAGACCGTCTGTCATAATCTGGGCAGGCGGTCTGCGGTTCGTGTTTGTCAATCAACTTTTATTTTTCAGAAAGCTTTTCAGCATCTGCACCGCCTGCGCCCGGGCCTCCAGTCCCTGGAGGCTAACCGCTGATGATGCCGTTCTCCATGGCCGGCACAGAGCTCCACCACGAAGCTGCTGATTGTGTCCATATTAATGAAATGCGGTTCCTTGTTCGTGACCGCCGGGCTCCCGGCATACCGCCAGAGCATGACGGCCAGCTGCTCCCGGGTGATGGGGCATTGGGGCCGAATATTCCGCAGAATTGGACATAATGCCGCAACTGTTTCTGGCACTGAGGAATTTTTGTAAAATGTCGTGATACGGCGGCTGCGCATCTGCATCTTATTTGTCAAATAGACAAATAATGATAATCCGTATTGGCGAAAATATCCTTTAATAGACAAGGGGGGTGTGAGATTTCCACCCTTGTGTTCTCACCAACATTCATATATAATGGCGACAGTTATAGAATGAAGGAGTTAAGCCTATGAAACGATGCCGTAGGTGGGTGGTCTTGCTCGTTTTCGTTGCTCTTTGTGCTGTTGGGGTTTGGTTTGCTATGAAAGCCTCAGCAGAATATCCCGCGCTTGGTGAACCGGTTTCTTACCCCGTCAATCAGGTCGATGGATTTGAACTGACAATAGAAGACCCTTCTTGGTCGCCCTTTAAAGGTTATACAATCAAATGGAAAGTCACAGCAAATTCCGAAGATGCCTATACATTTTCGTGGAACCCTCAAATAGAATCTGGTTTTGAATACCTTGAGCGCCGCATGGACGGTCAATGGTATCGTCTGGAGTATTCGCAGGACAGTTTTTCCTTCAACAATCTGGATTTTTCACTAGGCGGAGAAAACGGTTCTGGTTTGGAGGGAAGTATTGTACAGAAGTATGCCCATTACGGTACCCGCCTGGAGCCGGGAAATTACCGTGTTGTGCTAAGAATGATGTCAGAAGATGGAAAACCACACTATTTAGCCGAAGAATTTATGGTTAAGGAAACGCTGAATTAGGCCTAGTTTGAAAAAAATGAGGAATTAGTGCTAAATCAACAAAATAGCGATAGCGGCCAGGTAAACAAAGGCGAGAAAAGAAGCAACCAGCTTGACATATCTGGTGGCGATTCTGCGAAACCATTTGTGCTTTTGGAAG
>CAOJHG010000018.1 GCA_948435975.1 uncultured Oscillibacter sp.
GCGGCGTTGTAGCTCAGGGACAGGTTGGACTTCAGAGCGGACAACTCTCCGCTGTTCAGGCCGATAGCGGAGATATAGCGCTCAGCAGCGGCGGCAAGGTCCACAGCGCCCAGGTCCCCGCCCTTGGGAACGGAGGCGATGGTTTCCAGAATGGAGACGATATTACTGGACTTGACGGCCTCATATTGTTCACTGCCCTTTTCCAGATGGTAGTAGTTCTCATAAGTAATCATGTAGTCCTCGACCACATCATCATAGCTGGCGCCCATCAGACAGGCCAGAAGCGCGGATACGAACCCGGCCCGGTCCTTTCCTTCGGTGCAGTGGACCAGATAGGGGCCCTCATTGGCGGCAAAGAAGCGCAGTCCCTCTGCAAGTCCGCTTTGGAAGGAGGCTGCAGTGAAGTCTACGCCCAGGTTCAGGGCCTTGACCTTGCCTTCCTGATAGAGGGAGGCGTAATAGGGGGAGTTGAAATCCCCGGCGGCCAGGTATCCGTCGATATCCTCATTGGAGTCTGCCAGGTTCATGACAGCCTGAATGCCGCTCTCACGGGCAAAGCTGTCAGCATAAGCGGCGCGGTTCAGTTCGTTGTTCACAGGACTGCTGCTGCGGAAGAGGACATTTTCCCCCAGAGTCCCGGTGGAAATGCTCCGGAAGTTGGCAAAGACCTGATCCGAGGCGTAGTCGCTCCGCTCGTTGGTCCGCTCCAACTGGTGAAGGAGGTACTGGTTCCGGTAGCCCTCTTTTTCACCCATAGAAATGGAAACGGTGATATCCTCCAGGCTCTTGCCTTCGGGGAAGACCCACTCATAGGTGCCGTCCTCAGCCGTTTCCTTTACCGCAAGGCCGTTGGTGGTGGCAAAGTCGCCCATGTTGACGGCGATTATCAATACGCCTTCACTGTCCCGGGCTACCAGCTCGCCGGTGTTCACATCGGAATAGTTGGTACAGAGGGGGATTTGAAAGTCTTGGCCGTCCACCTTCACAGACAGCACGTCGCCATAGGCAAAGCCGGCCTCCTGGAGAGCGGCAGGAGCGATGTCCAGGACGATGTTGCCGTATTTCTGAATCTCAGTAACGCCGCCCTCGAACACAGCTTCTTCCGCAAAAGCGCTGACAGCTATGCTCAGACAGAGCGCCGCAGTCAGCAGCAGGGACATTGCTTTTTTCATAGGGGATTCCTCCTTTGTTTTGGATAAAATCGAGAAAACCAGCGGTCACAGCCGCCGCGCCTTATTATAACATGAGGGCAGGAAATTTTCCACCATTTTTTATAGGAAGGGCATATAGGCCCTGTGTCTGCTCTGGAAGAAAAGACGGTGAAAAACTTGCCAGAGCTGCGAAAATGTGGTATACTTTTCCGGAAGGATGCCCGCGTTTCAGCCGTACCCAGGCGGATGGGAAACGGGGAACCGGTCAGAGATCGAGATAAAGGACGGCGCATATATGAAGAAGATTGGCCAGATGACTATAGACGAGATGGCGGCGGAGATCCGCAGCTATGAGTTCCGGAGAGACAAGGGCTATGCGTTCATCAGCTATTCCCACCGGGACCGGGAGCAGGTATATCCCCTTGTCCTCTCCTGGCTGCGGGCAGGATATAATATCTACATCGACCTGGACTTCGAGCGCCACGGCAGCGACAGCAACTGGGCCGCCCTGATGCTCTCTACCCTCTCCAGCAGGCTTTGCCGTCTGGGGGTGTGTTTCAAAAGCGTCCATTACCGCTATAGCTACGCCTCTCTCCTGGAACTTCTTACCATGCGGGGGGAAACTGTCACCAACCGGCACAGCGGAAAGGCGCTCTATGTGGACTCCGTGGCGCTGGGGACCATCCCTGACGACGATGAAATCCCCGTCCAGTTCCGGGAGATGTACGCTTCCTCTTTTCAGGGCATGAGCAGCGGCATGGGAGAACAGTTCCTGGGCCAGAACCGGAGAGAGGCTGAGCTTCTGCAAGAGGGCCTGGATTTTTGGCTGACGGAGGCCAAGACTCAAACCGTCCTTCGCAACGCCATCACTGCCGGTAAGATGATGAGCTATATCCAGGACTCCTACAAGGCGGGCTATCAGGATTTTTACCCGCAGATTGCTTATTTAGTCAAAAACTGGTTTATTTCCCAGGACTTAAATGGGAATGATTACTCCCTGAACTCAAGCATGACGGTCCGTTTCTCCCGGTTCAGTGAGGTCAGGGTAGAGCAGGTCCGGGAAAGCCTCCTGCCGCCGGAGGAGCTGTGGACGCCTCCGGTGCCGACACCTGTCCCGTCGCCCATACCGGCAGCGGGACCTGGGGACTCCGGTCTTTCAGGTCCGCCCCGGCTGGTCCGGCAGACAGGAGAGGAGATCCCACTGGTCAAGAGCAGTTTTCTTGTAGGGCGGAGCGAGGCGTCCTGTGACTATGCTGTTTTGGGAAATAAGGGCGTCAGCGGCAAGCATGTTTTATTCATCCAGAGGGAACTGGGCTGGGTTGTTGCGGACCAGGCTTCGACAAACGGCACCTTCCTGAATGGGAGGCGTCTGGCGCTTGGCGAGGAAGCCCCCCTTCAGAACGGGGACACACTTCGCCTGGGACAGCGGGAAACGTTTTTCTTCCGTCAGTGACCAAAAAAGAGAAGGCCTGTCCAAGTGGGCGGCCTTCTCTCTTTTTATGGGATGGGTTCATAAGTCTTTGTAAAAATATCTTCCTTGACAATATAGGCGTCCAAAGGGTTTTCTTCACGGACTACCAGCCATTCTCCCGGAACGCCAAGCATGTAGTTAGGACTCCAGGAAACGAAAATTTTGGTCCTCCGGGTAATCTGCCTGGCATGGGCTCGGGGACCGTCTTTCGGGATGCAGGTCTTGGCGTATTTGGTCAGGTCCCGGCGGAGAGCGCTTTCTCCAGCGGCACGGACCGCCTCGTGGACCGTGGGCGCGTATTCTCCCTGGAAACAGTAGGGCTGGTCCGTCGGGTCGTTGTGGGAGAGGAAATAGGCTTCATCGTTTTTGTAGACCTCCGCTTCCACGCCAATCATGAAATAGGTATCCGGCTGGACCGTGAGGGCGAAATCTCCCTCCAGCATCCGGACATTCACCGCTGTCCCCGCCGGGTAGAGGTCCGTAGCCTTGACATAGCCGATGGGCAGGCGCTTTTTCCGGTAAAGAGGTTCCTGAGATAGGTCCGGCACATCGGAAGTCCCGCTGTAAATTACATCCTCCTGTTCCCGGAAGTAGTCCTCCAGCCGGGCCATAAGGAGCTTCTTTACCGCGCTGCTGACGCTCTGGTTTCCAAGAGGGCCGAAACGGGCTTCATAGGCGGGTATCAGCAGAGTGTCCTTCAAAAAGCCGCCGGATTTCTGGGGGTGCCCGCCGCCGGAACCCAGGCCCTCTGCAACATAGGCGGCAAGCTCGTTGGCACGGGTCTCTTTTACGCAGCTTCGGACGGAGAGCTTTGCGCCGTTGTCCAGCATACAGAAAGCGATGCAGACATTCACTACGTCCACTTCCATCAGCATGTCACTGATGACGCCCAGGATATTGGGGTCGCAGCGCTCAGCCTCCGCCACAGCAAAGCGGTGAAACTCGCAGAAGCCATAGTTTTCAAAGGCCCGTCCAGCAATCTCAAGCTCCTGAAAAGAGAGGTTGCTGTTTTGGAAGTGGAAGAGCTCCGCCTTGTTGCACCGGAACTCCAGCGCGTCCCGCAGGTCCTTGTCCTTGGGGTGGCGCAGCTCCTGCATTTTTCCGGTGTCCATGAAGAGGCCGTAATAGAGGGCGGTGGAGATGCGCTCGTCCTCCCCGGCGTCGAAGCCCGCGTCATTCAGCATATCCCAGACCACAGTGGAACAGGAACCATAGTTGTCCCGGACTTCCTGAAGCGGGGGCAGGTCCTCTGGTTTTGCCTTATGGTGGTCAATAACGGCGATAGTTCCTTCCTGGACAAGAGTCTGCACATTTCGTTCGCCGTACTGACAGTCCACGGTCAACAGCAGTTCGGGGGCGGCATCCAGTTGGGTGACGTGGGCAATGGGAATTTTCAGTGTGTCTTTCATGAGAAGGAGGTTGCTTTTTTGTATGGCCTGTGCACCGCCATAGACAAAACGGACATTCTTTTCCTTTTGCTGAAAGAAGCGGTAGAGGGCGTAGCCGCTGGCGATAGCGTCGGCGTCGGGATTGTCGTGGCATTGGATAACAATCTCATTGTAAGAAAGCAGGTCTTGAAGAGTCACGGTTCCCCATCTCCTTTCCGTTGAATGGTATAGCCCAGTTTGAGAATTTGCCGGATGGTCTCCAGGGCGGTGCGGCGGTCATACTCCCGCTCTTCTTCGGGAAGGTCGGCGTAGGGGACGAGACAGGGAGTGGTTTTTTTCGTGTCGTCCCGGACAGGGCCATAGACCCAGCCATCCGCCAAACGGCCCTTTGCCCAGTTCTCATGGACGTTTTCGGCCAGCTTTTCTGTCAGTTCCAGAAGGTCGCCCGGCAGAGGTGTATCTCCGGCGTCAAGGGGCTTTGGATGGTATCCGCTCATAGTTTCTTCCTTTCTTTTCCATTCTCTCCGACCTCCGGACATTTGAAATGGGGAAGCGAAGCAGAAAAATGGAAATTGCAAAAAGCGGGCCCATGGTGGTGGACCCGCTTTCTTGCGCTCATGGATGCGTCAGCTTGCAGATTGAGTATTTTCAGAAATGACGTTGAAGGTCCGGTGGATCAAAGCGGCAAACTGGCCCCGGTTCGTGATGCCGTTGGGGTCCATGGCGCCGCTGGCCGTGCCCTGGAAAACGCCGTACTGATAGAGGATTTGGAAAGCTGCTTCCGCCTCCGGAGTCATGTCAGCCGCATCCGCAAAAGCTGTGGGGTTCTCAGGAGCCGCAGGGGTCATACCCATCGCCTGCATGTAGTTCACCAGCATGACCGCCATCTGTCCACGGTTCAAAGAGGATTGGAACATGGACGCGCCGCCTTCGGGCAGGAGGCCGGACTGCTTCGCCCAAACAGCCGCTGCTGCGTACCACAGGTCTGCGGGGATCTCTTCATCCTCTTCCTCATACTGGGTCAGGTCGGCCTTGGTCATGCGGGCCAGGACGGTGACAATTGCGCCAGGAGTGAGGGGAGAGCCGGGAGAGAAGGTGCCGTCTGTGGTGCCGATCATCAGGCCGTTGTCGTATACCCACTTGATGTCCTCATAAAAGACGCTGGTGGGAGAGTCATCTCCAAAGGGCAGAGACGAAGACGCTTCCTGACTGCCGGGCGTTACGCTGACTGCCGGACGGGAGGTGGAGGTGCTGCCGCGGGTGGGCGTTTTGTTGGTGGTGCTGCCGCCGGAACTGCCGGGACCGGTGGTGCCGCCCGTGCCAGTGCCATAGGTGTAGGTCTGGCTGGAAGTCTTCATGTTGCGGGTGTTGGCCGTTGTTCTGGTTCCGCCGGGGAAGAACTCCGCCGCAATGACATGGGTGCCCTGTCCAGCGTTGCGGAAGGTCTGAGCCTTGATGGTGATGACTGTGCTGCCTTCCTCATGGGTGTAATCCACGCCGTCCTGTAGTTCCTGACCATCCAGATAGAACTTGTAGAACTGGGGATGGGGGCCGGAGGACTGGAAAATTTTGTCCTCAATACGGTCCAGGATGAATTCAAAATCGCCCTGGGGATTGCCGACGTGGGTTTCGATCACATAGCGATAGCCTTCCTCACCAGGGACCTCGTGGACGTTGTACGGGGTGGGTTCCTCGATAATCAGAGTCACAGGGCCTTCGCATGAGAGGCGGCGCTCAATGTCTTCCCGTTCCTCGGGAGTCAGGAAGCGGATATCCACGCCATCCGGTACGCCGGTCAGGATGGACGAGGCGGGGCCGGTGTAGGTCAGTTGGACCTGGAGCTGATACTCGCCGTATTCCTGGGGTACGCCGTAAATCTCACCAGCGTCGGTGAATTCCAGGCCCTGAGGAAGCGTGCCGGTGAAGGTATACCGGTAATACTGGGAGTTAATCATAGTGTTGTCCTGAACAGCGGAGACGTAGGGAACCCATTTGACGCCGCGCCGCAGGACGTTGTTGGTCAAACGGAGGTCGCCGGAAACGCCGGTCAGCTTGACGTCGATTTGCTGCTGAGCGCCGCCCTTTGTATAGGTAATGCGCAGAGTTCCGCTGATGATGCCGGCCTGTATGATATCGGGGTCCGTTTCCGCTTCCTTCGGCGCCAGAACGGGAATCAGGCGAATCTTACCAATATTGGGAAGCTCGTCGTCGGAATTCGATACAAGGTTCTCGGGGAATGCCGCCAGAGTATCGCCGTTGAAGGTCCAATAGGAGTCAAGCTGGACATTCTGCCCGTCCAGCAGTTCCACCTTCAAATCAGTGATGTCCGTGCCGCCGATGTTGGCCACGAAGATATCATGGTAGCTGTTCGCGTCCTTGAGATCCACCAGACGGACAGGCTTGTTTCCGTCGTTCGTATCCCGATGGGTATCCGCAATATTGGTCACGCCGTTTACGAACAGGTCTGCGTCATCGCCGCTCTTGGTTACATAGGTGACCCAATAATTGCGGCGGGTGGTGCTGGAGGCGTCCTGTTCCGAAGAGTAGGCAGTGTACTGCACCGGCTTGCCGTTCTCAAAATCGACCGGCGTGTTTCGTTCCTCAAGATTCAAGGGCTTATTGGTTTCGTCTTTATCCTGTACGATCACTCTGCCGGTATTGGATACTGTAAAGGTGGGGGTAATCTCGACAGTGCCGTCCGCCACGCCGCTGAGGAGCACGGTCTGATAGCCATACTGATAATAGCCATCGTCCCGCTCCTGCATGACATAGGAAGTTCTGTTGTTGATATAATCTTTCGCCCCTGTGATTGTGAGTTTGGGATACACAACCGGTCCCGGCGCTGGTTCAGAGGGGCCTGGGTCGGGAACGGACGGCGGGCCAGGCTGAGAAGGAGGCGCTACATAAGGCGCGGTCCGTACAGTAAAGGTTTCTGTCCCGTTCGGATTCGGGGTATACGAGTTTGTGTAGTTGAGCACAAAGGTCACGCCGCTGCCGCTGTAGTTGCGGGGAAGACCATATCCGCCATTTATACGGAAGAGCTGCTCCAATTCCGCGCTGCTGAGGGGAACGCCGTTTGCAGTGATGGATACATAGTCGGAGAAAGGCCGGCTTTCCGGGTTCGAGAAGGACATCCGGTAATAGTACGTCCCGTTCACTGGATACATGTCGTTTTGCAGATAGTAGGTATAAACGCCGTTTTCGAACTGGGAATCTACTGAAATATTTCTGTAGTAACCGCTGCTGATCTCCGCGTACAGGCCGCTGACCCGGCTGAAATGCGGGACGCTTCGAATTATCCAGACGCCGAAGGGGAGAAGCACGCGGCTGCCGTCCGTGCCGCCCTCAAGGACCAGCGTGAATTTCGGCAGGCTGCTCCAGTTTTCCAGGTCCTCCATAGATGGGATGGCCACCGGATAGCCGGAGATTGCTGCCAGATCGCTTTCTGAGCCGGAAGCCGCCAGAATCTGATTGGTGATTTTTTGCGCTCCGGCGTTGGTCAGCTCCGTCATGTTCTCATAGTAGCCTGTGTAAATCTCGAGAGAAGCGCCTTCACCCGCGTTTGTCAGGATATCGGATACTCCGCTCGGGCTGAGCTTCAGATTGATGGTTTTTCCCTCGGCCCACTGGCTGTCATAGACGGACATGCTGTAGTTATAAACGGAGATGTTCCGGCCAGACTCCGCGTCGAAAAACCGGGTATCCATGACAGAGGTGGTCCCGCCGATGCTGGCGCCGTCGCTCCCGTAGAAACCCATGCTGAGATATGCGGCATAGCTGTCCACGGTAATGGTCCCTCGCACCCTGTCAGCGCTGCTCTGGGAGGTGGAATTTCCGGAATCCGTTTTGCCGACGATAAATTCCACGTAGAAAGAGGTGACAGGGGAGATGCTGTGGTCATAAGAAGAGGTTGTGCCATACTGGTCCATCAGCGCGGCTACATCAATTGTGTCAGCGCCCGTGCCGACATGATAACGGTCGTCATACTCGCCGTCATGGTACTGGTCAGGGCCATAGTCGCTGCCCATGCTGCCGGAATCGCGGTATGTTTTCCAAATGATGGGGGTTTCGCTGGTGACCGCAGGTACATTCTCGTTAGGACTATTGCGCTGCGCCGTCTCCACAAGCTCGCTCAAGGTGACGGTGCCGGGGTCCTTCAGACGCATGGGTTCCATGTAGAAACGACCGCCGCCCCATGTGTCCAATTTATTGCGGGACAGCGGCGTAGCGGAGCTTCCATCCGTCCGGAACTCCTTGGCTAAGAAGGCCTGGAGGTCCGCGTCGTCCTTGGAGCCGAGATACAGGGCTTCCGCGTTCGGCTGGAGCGCCAGGGAGAAGGTATGTCCGGCAATTTCCGCCGTGTCCTCCTCCGTCTCGAACCATACGGACTGCTTCTCTTCGCCCATAGGCTGGAACTGGATCTCATAGGGGAAGAGAATGGTTTCGCCGGGAATGGTGATTTCGTAATTGCCGCCGGTGAAGAACCCGCTGGCTTCCCAACGGTCCTCCGCCTCCGGGTCCATGCGGGCGGTCACGGCTTCACCCATGGCGTCGTATTCTTCCTCAGACGCCGGTTCATTCAGGACTATCGTATTGTAGTCCCCCAGGTTGTACACCACCGCGCCGGACAAAGGGGTATCCTCTTCACCCAGCGCGGCGGCCGGCAGTGCTCCAAGCAGCAGGACCGCCGCCAAGAGCATTGCCATGGTTTTCTTTAGTGCTCTCATGTATTCCCTCCTTGGTATTGTTCCCCAAGGGCCAGAAGCTCCTGGGGGGAATAAATGCGGCTGAACCGCAAATTCCCGAAATGATCGTCGAAAACCAGCGTGCCGTCTTCAAGGACGTCGCACAACTGGGGCATCCTGGCCAAAACTCCGCCGTCCTCATTGAGAAGCAGGCTGTATCGTTCCCCGCCCTGGCCGCTGATGTAATCGGTGACGATATATTCTCCCGCCTGGACCACATAAGCAAGATAGTCATTATCCTCCAGATTGAAGCGCAGTTCGCCGCTCTCCCGGTCGTAGGCCATAGGAGTGCCGTGGAGGGGGCGCTCGATTCGCAGCGTGTCTGTCAAAAACTCCTCCTGAATACTCTCGTCCGGCTTTTCCCTCTGCTCCTCAGAGATAAGGGAGCCATCGGCGGCGGAGTAGTTCCGGGTCACGCCGCTGTTATATGTGACCTCCAGCCAGCTCTGCCCATTCTCCCGCCGGAACTGCTGGTCGTAGACCTGTAGAGGGTCGGGAAGGGAAACGCTGGTCAAAAGCTCCCCGCCAACGTCATAAATGCGGAAGCCGTCATAGGAGAAGAGCATCAAGGTCTTGCCATCGGCACTGATGCGGGCCTCGTCGTGGGCGTCGCTGGGGTCATAGGTGCCTAGAAAGGCGTCATCGCGGTTATCCAGCTTCAAAATGTGCATCTCCGGCGCACTGACGCTGGCAAAGGCGGCAAAATCTCCTGCGATGGAGACAAAGCCGCTCTGGGCCTCCCAGGTGTCCCGAAGGTTTGCCTGAGAATCAAAGACGGAAACCGCGCCGTCCGCTGTTTGGACAATGGTATAGCCGCCGCTGAGGGCATAGCTGGTGATTTCCGCACCAGAGGTGTAGGCTAGTTCGGTCTGCTCTCCTGTCTCCGGGTCCAGGCGAACCAGCACATCATCCAAGGAAACGTAAATGCCGCTCTCGTCCGCGCTCGCATGATACAGCATGGAATCCCCAGCGAAGCCGCCGATCACTTCCTTGGCAGCCGTGTCCACCACACCAAAGATGTTTTCCTCAGTAGCAGCGGCATAGGCGGACCAGGCGAAGAAGCGGCCATAAAATCCGCCCTGGAAGTGAGTGAAGTCAGAGGACTCATAAAGAATCAAATTGTCCGGGGCGGCGCTCAGGTCAAAAATCGTCAGCCCGCCGTTGGAGAAGCCCACAGCCAACAGGGTCCCGCTGGCGTTCAGGGCGAACAGGTCATCTTCGGGGTCCAAAAAGACATCGTTGGCGGTGACGCTCAAGCCAAGGCCGCCGAAGTCCACCGTATGCAGCAGCTCGCCGGTGGAGGCGTTGTAGACAAAAGCCTGCGGGTTGTCCTTATAGACCGCCGCAACAACAGAGCCATCCGCAGAGAGCGCTATGGTAGTCGCTGGATTCCCGCTTGACCACATTTCCCAGCCCTGAGCCAAGTTGTATGCGCGCAGGGAATCCTCCCCGGCGTAAATCACCACGTTTTCATCTGCGAAGACCACATCTGACAACGCCGAAGGCTCCGCTGTCAGACGGGCCAGCTCAATGCCGCTCTCTGTGTCGAAAACCAGCGCTTCGCCCACGGTCATGGCGGCGGCTCTGGTCCCGTGAGGGGAAAGGGCCAGCTTTACCGGTTCCCTGGGCAGAGCGGGGAGCAGGTGGGGCCGGAAGCCGCCGGAGAGCTGGTATACGCCCAGCGCATCTGTCAGGGCCTTCTGTGCCTGTGCGCCGTAAGGAGAACCTTCCAGCTTCATCGCCTCTAAAGCCTTTTCCACAGCCTCGGGAACGTCGCCGTTAGCATAAGCCGCCTCAGAAGCCGTCACAGCCGCCAGGGCATTTTTTGCCGTGCGTTCCTTCTCCTCGGCCTCTTCTGCCTCATGACGGGCGGCAGCTTCAGCCTCCTGGGTCTGCTTCAAACCGGTAAAGGTACAGAGACCACCCGCCAGGAACAGCGCTATGAACACGCCCAGCAGGACGGAAGTTCTTTTCTTGTGGCGCAGCGTACGGGGGTCGTTGTCATGGAGATGAAGGAAAGCGTCCAACATCTCCTGAGCCGTCTGGTAGCGCTGGTTTGGGTCCGGGGCCATGGCCTTTTGGATGATCGCTGCCACCTCGTGAGAAATCCCCGGCACAAAGAGGGGCTGAACATCCTTGGCGTCCTGCGGGGGGCGCTGTCCGGACAGAAGGTGGTACAGGGTGGCTCCCAGGCTGTATACGTCGGACCGCACGTCCAGAAGGATCTTCCGCTTTTCCACGCCCGGCTTTGGGACCAGGAGGGTAGGCGCGTTGGTGACCAGCTCCGTGGCGTCCTCGTCTTTTTCGCCGCGGGAGGGTACAGAGGAATAATCCATGCCGTAATGTTCCGGAGAGGCGTAGCCCAGGCTGTAGCCTACCTGAACGGTGCCCTTTTCCCCCAGGGCCAGGGCGATGTTGAAGTCAATCAGCCGGATGTCTCCCTGGGGCGTAACCATGATGTTGGCAGGCTTGATGTCGGAGTGAAGGATTCCGTGGGGCGGGCGGCTGTGGAGGTAGCACAGGGCCTCCAGGAGCTGACAGGCCCACTCGATAACCTGGGGCTGGGAGAAGCGTTCTCCTCGGCCAAGGGGCTTATCCAGACTCTCTCCCTCGATGAAGTCCATAACGGTGTATACGGTGTCGCCCTCGGCAATGAAATCGTAGACCTGGGGGATATAGGTGTGGCTCAGGTTCTTGAGGGCGTCCACCTCCCGGCGCAGAACCTCTGGCTTGGTGGAGAGAGTGCGCTTGTCGGCCTTGAGCACCACGGGCTTGCCCAAGCGGGTATGCTCTCCCAGGTAGACGACGCCCATTCCGCCGGAACCCAGCTTTTGCTTGATTTCGTAAGTGGACGCGATCATCTGCGGCATTGCGTTCACTCCTCTCAGCGGCGCTTTTCGCCATACTCGGCATCAAGCTGGTCCTGAAGCTGTTTTCCCGCCCGCCGCTGGATGGCGAACGCAAGCAGGCCCCCTATGACCGAGACGCTCATGAGGCCAACGCCGATGTAAAATAGAAGGTTGTATTGGGTCGTTCCATCCATGCTCTCTCTCCTAAACACACATTTCTTATTCGATATTGAACCGCAGCTCCACCCGGCCCATGGTGATTATGTCTCCGGGGAAGATGGGGGTTTTTTCAAGAACCAGAGTTTGATTGAGGTAGGTCCCGTTGCTTTGACTGTGGTTGACAAGAGAAAAGAGGTCGCCTTCCCGAATCAGTTCACAGTGCTGCCGGGACACGGATTT
>CAOJHG010000019.1 GCA_948435975.1 uncultured Oscillibacter sp.
GATCTTGTCCCCGTCCGCCGCCTTTGCGGTCAGCATGATGACAGGGTAGTAGGAGGTTTCTCTGATCTTCTTGCAGATTTGAAAACCATCCGCGTCCGGGAGCATCACATCCAAAATTGCCAGGTCTAAATGGGTATGCTCCATACAGTCCAGGGCCTCCGCGCCGGTGTAAAATTTATGGACGGTATAGCCGTCGTTGGTGAGGTAAAGTTCTATCACATCGGCCAGTTCTTTTTCGTCATCTACCACTAAAATATTGATACCCATTTTGTTGCTCCTTGTTCTAAAGACGGATTTGTCCTTATTATACCAGTAATTTTCTCAAATTTCTCTACGGAATTTCTTAAGATTTTCCTACGGAGAAGGGGAAATTGTAATACAGCAGGAGGATACCTGTATGTGTCCTCCTGCTGAAATCAAAATCTTTTACCTTGGAAACAGCTTGTCCCATCGAAAATTTTAACAGGTTGTTCTTACACCATCGCCGCAGGAAAAGGCTTGTCCTACCAACAATCCAGTGTTTTCAAGGCTTTCCGGCCTTGTTGCTCTTACGCTATCGCCCCATCTGCCGCCAAATCCTCTGTCAGGTCGGCAACCAAATCCCCTTTACACGCCATACTGGCAGCGCTGTAGGGGAAGCCGGAGGCAGCGGTAGGATAAACGCCGGCGGTGCGGTCCACAAAGTAGGTGTCAAAACCGGCGGACCTGATCTGCTCCTCCGTGAGGTTCCGGGTCAGCTGATGGACCAGAGCGCCAATCATTTCCAGATGTCCCAGCTCCTCAGTGCCGATGTCAGTCAGAAGTCCCTTCAGCTCCGGATAGGGCATGGAAAACCGCTGGCTCAGATAGCGTAGGGAGGCCCCCAGCTCTCCGTCGGGGCCGCCGTACTGGGAGATAATGACCGACGCCAGCTTGGGATTGGTGTTTTTGACCTTGACAGGGTATTGCAGCTTTTTCTCATAGACAAACATCAGTCGTTCCCTCCTACATCCCAGGGCCACGGGTCCTTTAGCCAGGCATAGCCATTTTCCGGCGTCGGCGTGGTGGAGGTCAGGGGGCCGTACATCTTTTCGTATTTCTCACGGCCCTCCTTGGCCAGATTGAGATAGGACCAGTAGAGCTGAAGAACCTCCTGGTCACCCGCATGGGTGTCCAGATAAAGGTTCAGTTCCTTGATTGCAAAGTCCAGAGCCATCAGCTCTACCAGAGCGGTGTTGGGCAGCTGCGTCTGGGCCTGAATGGCCGCCTTAAAGGGCAGGTCCAGGCCCGGGAAGAGCGTGCCGGTCTGGAGCGCTTCCGTCCGGCTGAACCGGATCGGGTTGTTCTCCTGCATGGGGATATAGGGAAACGCCAGAGAGGCGCAGCCGTTGGGCAGAGCGCCCATGCCGGGGGCGCAGGCGCAGGTTTGTGTTTGGATTGGTTTTTCCATTGGTGGAAAGCCTCCTTTTAAAAAGGGGTTCACGCGGAACAGAGAAGCAGTCCGCGCCTGACCTATTCTATGCAGACCAACGTCCGGCGGCTACCCGCTTCCATTTCCGCCTTGACAGGGGAGGCGTCATGCCGTTAAAATAGAAGCTGACCACCAGGAGGAACAGATATGAAAAAAACGAAAAAGGAGACCGTTTCAAAAGCAGACCTTTTTGAGGTGCTGGATAAAATGGAGTCCCTGCAAATTACCTATTGGCTGGACGGAGGCTGGGGTGTGGATGCTCTGGGCGGAAAACAGACGCGGGAGCACCGGGACATCGACCTGGATTTCGACAGCCGGTATACAGACAAGCTTCTGTCCGCACTTGGAGCCGCGGGCTATGTGATTGAAACAGATCAGCGTCCGGCGCGCATCGAACTCCATCACCCTGACTTCGGGTATCTGGATATCCACCCCTTTGTCCTGTGCCGGGAGGGAACTGCCCGGCAGGCAGACCTGGAGGGCGGCTGGTACGAATTCGAGTCGGATTTTTTCGGAACGGCTGAGTTTTGGGGGAGACGGATTCCCTGTATTTCCCTAAAGGGCCAGCTGGTCTTTCACAGCGGCTATGAGCCCCGGCCCACAGATCTCCACGACCTCGAGATTCTTCACCGGCTGGAGGAGGAGGGACGGGGCAAAAACTGGCATATGGGATAAGCAGGCGGACATAGTCTGATAGCGCATACAGAATTTTTCCGCAAGGGGGAAGCGCCTGTGATTATCCTGCTTCGTAAACGAGACCTGTTTTTATCCCTGCTGTTCTGCTGCTTTGCCGTCGGGCTGGGTACGGTGCTGTGGAAGGGGAATGCGGTGCCGGCCTTTGCCGCCGGGGAGGAGGATGGCCCGCCCCTCACCGTGGTCATTGACCCGGGCCACGGCGGGGAAGACGGCGGCGCGGTGTCGCCCGGCGGCGTCTCGGAAAGCGCTATCAATCTGGCGGTGTCCCTCCGGGTCAGCGACCTGCTGCGCTTTGCCGGCCAGCGGACGGCGCTGATTCGGGAGGAGGACGTCAGCGTAGGGGACGGGAACCTGGATACTATGCGGCAGCGGAAGACCTCGGACCTGAAAAACCGGGTGGCCATGGTAAACGCCGTGGAAAACAGCCTGCTGCTGAGCATTCATCAGAACAGTCTGCCGTCTTCCCCTGTGACCCACGGGGCCCAGGTGTTCTGGAACCAGGGGGAGGGGGCCCAGGCGCTGGCGGCTGTGATGCAGGATGCTCTGAATATGGGCATCAACGCCGGAAACAAAAAAAACCCCCGGCAGATACCGGACAGCATTTACCTGATGAAGCATGTGACAGGGCCTGGAATTCTGGTAGAGTGCGGTTTCCTCTCCAACGCGGCGGAAACCGAGTGGCTCCAGAGTCCCGTATATCAGACCCGGCTGGCCGCCGCCATTGCCGCCGGTTTTCTGCGGGGCCTTACAGAAGGAGACGATTTATGAAGCAAAGAACAATGTTTTACTGCACAGAGTGCGGAAATGAGACGCCGAAGTGGGCAGGCCGGTGTCCCGCCTGCGGGTCCTGGAACACGGTGGTGGAACGGCCTCCGGAAACCGTAAAGGGGAAGGGGAGAGGGGGGACCCGTATTGTATCCGCTCCCAGGGCCTGCCCGGTAACAGAGCTGGGGGAGAGCGAGGAGATTCGCTTTTCCACCGGAATGAGCGAGCTGAACCGGGTTTTAGGCGGCGGGGCGGTCAAGGGCTCCCTGGTGCTGGTGGGCGGCGCTCCCGGCATCGGAAAATCCACGCTGATGCTCCAGATTTGCGGGCGGCTCTGCGAATTTTCCAAGGTACTCTATGTATCCGGGGAGGAGTCCCAGCATCAGCTGAAGCTCCGGGCCCGGCGGCTCCATGTGGAGAGCGAACAGCTCCTGGTCCTGTCGGAAACCGGCCTGGAGGAAATGATTCAGGCGGTTTCAGCGGAAAAACCGGACATACTGATTGTAGACTCCATCCAGACCCTTTTTAACGACGCTCTGGATTCCCCGGCAGGCAGCATCAGCCAGGTCAAGGACTGCACCATGGCGCTGATGCGCCTGGCCAAGGGGGAGAACATCACTGTTTTTGTCATCGGCCATGTGAATAAAGAGGGGTCCATTGCCGGTCCCAAGGTTCTGGAGCACATGGTGGACTGTGTGCTTTATTTTGAGGGGGACCGGCACACCTCCTTCCGCATTCTCCGGGCGGCCAAGAACCGCTTTGGCGCCACCAATGAAATCGGCGTCTTTGAGATGGGGGACGGTGGGCTGAAGGAGGTGGAAAACCCCTCGCAAATGCTGCTGTCCGGCCGTCCGGAGGATGCGCCTGGCACCTGCGTCACCTGTGTAATGGAGGGGGCCAGGCCTGTACTGGCAGAGATACAGGCGCTGGTAGTGACCTCGTCGGCCAATAATCCCCGGCGCACCAGCAATGGCTTCGACTATAACCGGGCGGCCATGCTGCTGGCAGTGCTGGAAAAGCGGGGCGGGCTGAAGCTCTCCGCCTGTGACGCCTATCTGAACATCATCGGCGGCTTGCAGCTGGACGAGCCCGCTGCGGACCTGGCCGCCATTGTGGCTCTGGCGTCCAGTTATCTGGACAAGCCCGTTCCCGGTGATTTGACGGCCATCGGAGAGGTGGGCCTGACCGGGGAGCTGCGGAGTGTCAGCCAGCTCAGTCAACGGATATCAGAGGTCCGGCGGCTGGGGTTCAGCCGTTGTGTGCTTCCCGTCCATAGGGGTCTGGTGCCGCCTCCGGGGCTGGAGCTTCTGCCCGTTCGGAATATCGGTGAGGCGATCCGAGCTGCTTTGCGGGGATGAAGTGAACGCAGGCGCCGCCCAGAGCGGGCAGACCGGCAGCCGCAGCGCTCTCCAGTGTACAGACGCCGTCGGCCTGGTAGAGACATTGACTGGTACAGGGTATCAAAGGAATTCCTCCGTTCTGTGAATTGAAATTGCACCCCATGGATTATGATAGAACTAGTTTGGCCCAAAGCGGAGGATTTATGTCGTTTTGATATGGGCCGATGTCACAAGCCGCGGATGAAACCTGTTGTTCCGGTACGGCGTCCGCTTTGCAGAATAAACCGCCGTGCATACCGGCGGGAGGGAGGTTTTAGGGGTATATATATAATTGAACAAAATGATAATTTTGTTCAATTCAGGGGAGTCAAAATCCACTTTTTCCTGCTCCGCGGCTTTAATGCCCCAAGCTTGCTATGAATGATTATAGACTGGAATCCCCGCAGATATTGCGGGACTTTCTCGCATACCATGAAACCGTCAAAGCCCATTCCAAACGGACGGTAGACGAATATTTTCTGGACCTCCGGAATTTCTTCCGCTATATGAAGCAGATTCGTGATCCGGGGCTTGTCGGAAAGCCGCTGGATGAAGTCGACATCATGGATGTGGATTTGGACTTTGTGGCCAGCGTGACGCTGACAGACATCTATGGCTACATGACCTATCTCAGCCGGGACCGCATTCTCCACCAAAACAGCTCCGTGTCCGACTACGGGCTGAACGCCGCGTCCCGGGCCCGGAAAATTGCCACCATCCGCTCCTTTTACAATTATCTCACCAATAAGATGCACCTGCTTCGTGAAAATCCTGTCAAAGATATCGACGCACCCAAGCTGCAAAAAACTCTGCCCAAATACTTGACGCTGGACGAAAGCCTGCGTCTGCTGGAGTCTGTGGACGGCAAAAACCAGGAACGGGACTACTGTATTTTGACTCTGTTCCTCAACTGCGGCCTTCGGATTTCCGAGCTGGTAGGGCTGAATCTGCGGGACATCCAGGACGAGGCCCTGCGCGTCCTGGGCAAGGGCAATAAAATCCGTGTCATCTATCTGAACGACGCCTGTCAGGACGCCCTGCGGCGCTATCTGGCGGTCCGCCGTCCCATCACCGGCCAGGACGCCAACGCGCTGTTTCTCTCTTCCCGAAACGAGCGCATCAGCCGTTCCATGGTCCATGCCATGGTGAAAAAGCGGCTGTCTGCCGCCGGGCTGGACGAAAGTCAGTACTCTTCCCATAAGCTGCGGCACACCGCAGCCACGCTGATGCTGCAAAACGGCGTCGACGTCCGGGCCGTTCAGGAGGTTCTGGGGCACGATCACCTGAATACCACCGAAATTTATACCCATGTGGACAACGAGTCCCTGCGGACGGCTGCAAAGGCAACGCCCTTGTCACGTGTTAAAAGAACTAAGAAAAACAGCGGTGCCAAGGCCGAATCCTCTGAAAAGTCATGAGATAAGCCCCCCGGTTTACCGGGGGGCTTCGCATATCAGGCTGCAGGCAATTGCTCCAGGTCAGTCGTTGTCCCAGTTGTGCCAGACATTTTGGACATCGTCACTGTCCTCCAGCATGTCAATGAGCTTCTGCATATTTTTTACGTCTCCCTCGCCGCTGAGGGTGATGTAGTTCTGGGGCACCATTTCAACATCGGCATTGACGAAGCTGTATCCCTTTGCTTCCAGAGCCTTGACCACATCGTTGAAAACGTCGGGATCACAGGTAATCTCCAGAGCCGGGCCGTCGGCCTCGAAGTCGGCGGCGCCGGCCTCCAGGGCGTCCATCATAACCGTGTCCTCGTCCAGCTCGCCGTCCTCATTGTCAATGACGATCACACCTTTTTTGTCGAAGGACCAGGACACGCAGCCAATAGCACCCAGGTTGCCGTTGCACTTATCAAAGGCGTGGCGGACCTCCGGCGCGGTACGCTGACGGTTGTCTGTCAAAGCCTCTACAATGACAGCCACGCCGCCTGGGCCGTAGCCCTCGTAGGTAACGGCCTCATAGCTGTCGGTGTTCCCCGCCCCCAGGGCCTTGTCAATAGTGCGCTTGATGTTGTCGTTGGGCATGTTCACCGCCTTGGCCTTGGCAATTACCGTAGCCAGCCGGGAATTATTGTTGGGGTCTCCGGAGCCGCCTTCCTTGACGGCAACGATGATTTCCCGCGCAATCTTGGTGAAGGCGGCGGAACGCTTGGCGTCAGCCGCACCCTTTGTTTTCTGAATATTATGCCATTTGGAATGTCCGGACATGGCGTCTATTCTCCTTCCACGTAATATTGAATGACTTCCCGATGGTTCGCTTTTTGAATTTGAAGGCCGGGGAACCGGGTCTGCAGGTAGCCGATCAGCTCGTGACAGACGGGGTCCTCCGTGGGAAAATGCCCCGCATCAATGAGGTTGATGCCGTTTTCCTTCGCGTCCAGGAACTGGTGGTAGCTCAGGTCAGCGGTGACGAAGGTGTCGCAATTGGCACGGATGGCGGCGTCCTCGAACTCGCCGCAGGCCCCGCCGCCCACCGCTACCCGGAAGACGCGCCGCCCGGCATCGGCATAGCGGACGCCGTTGCAGCCCAAGGTCCTCCCTACTCTGGCAGCAAAATCCCCCAGGGCCATAGGTTCGTCCAAGACGCCAGCACGGAGAACGCCGGTTTCCTCCAGACAGTAAAAATCTCGAAGGCCCAGCCACTCCGCCAGGGTGTCGTTGACGCCGCCACCGGCGGTATCCAGGTTCGTGTGCATACAGATGGCGGAGATATCCCGCTCCACAAGCTGGAGAATCCGCCGTCCCACTACATCCCGGTCCGTCACAGTCTTCTGACCGTTGAAGATAACGGGGTGATGGGCCACAATCAGGTCCGCGCCCCAGCGCCCGGCCTCCTCAATCACGTCCAGGGTGATGTCCAGGGACACCAGCACCTTCCGGACCTCCCGCCCCGGCTTGCCCGCCAGCAGGCCCACGTTATCCCAGTCCATGGCGCAGTCTCTGGGGGCAATCTCAAACAGGGCCGCCTCAATTTCACCCACTCTGGGCATTCCGCCACTCCTCTCTCATGGACAGCAGCGCGGTGATGATTTCCCGCAGCTCATCTCCATGCTTCTGATCTGCTTCAGCGCCGGAGCGGTTCAGGCCCGCCACGGCGGCTTGCAGCCGGATAATCTTTTCGATGATGTACCGTTCCCCCAGGGGGTCGTGAACAAGGGCCGCGCCGCCATGGAGCTGGCCCAGGGTCAGGGACATCTCCCCTCCCCCGGCCTCCATCACAGGATAGATGGTTCCCCGGTCCAGCGCCAGCGCCTCCCGGCGGATGGCATAGCCGTGGTCCATCAGAAAGCGCCGCAGCGCCTCCGCCCGGGACTGGGGCTGAAGCAGCAGCGTGTGTGCGCCCTCCGCCGTCCAGGGGGCCCGTTCCAGAATGGCGGCGATGTTCTCGCCGCCCATGCCGGCGATGACGATGGTATCGGCCTCCTCCGGAGACACCACCGACAGCCCGTTGCCCAACCGGTAGTCGATACAGTCCGCACCGTAGATCCGGCCGGTTTCCCTGGCCCGTTCCAGAGGGCCCTTCCGCAGATCGCAGGCAATGGCAGAGACCACGCGCCCGTGGAGCCGCAGCCACACGGGCAGATAGGCGTGATCTGTGCCAACATCGGCGATCCGTCCGCCGGGGGGTACCCATTCAGCCAGCAGGCGCAGCCGGGGCGTCAGTTCAAGTCGCTTCATCCCGCCCCTTCCGCTCCGGCTGCGGAAAATCTCCGGCCCCTCACTGGGCCTTGTTGGCCTCTTCATTCACCAGAGCCAGCAGCTTTTCCACGTCGATGCCGTGGACCATGCAGGCCTCCTCCACCGTCTCACCCCGGGAAGAGGGGCAGCCCAGGCAGTGCATGCCGATGGACAGGAAGATAGGCGCGGTCTGGGGCGCCAGGTCCAGAATGTCACCAATGATGGTGTCTTTTGTAATCTGAATCATTGTTTACAAACCTCCATTTTTCATTTGCGGTCCGGCCCTGCTCCTGAACAGAGCCGAAGCCGCTCCAAAAATCACCGCTGAGTATTATACCCTATTGTTTGTCTGAATTCAATAGAAAATCCCACAAAAGCCGAAAAGCCGGCCACGCAATTTATGCCTCCCTCTCTTCCGCCCAGCTCTCCGCCGCCTTGTCCAGAACCGCCTCCAGCTTCCGTTCCGCCTCAGTTCCCGCCATCGCCTTCGGATAGACCATGCACAGGCCCTGATTTTCCAGGGTTCCGCCACAGAGGTCCATGCCATAGAAATACATCAGGTTCCCATAATATTCGATTCTGGCCCTGAAATAAAACTTCCCGGACAGCGGCGTCAGCGCCAGGGCCTCCGGAACGGTCCCCGTCTCCTTATACGCCTCCACAGTGCAGTATACCTCATCGTCGCACTGCACCGCAAGGCTCGGACAGGCCCCCTCCACCCCATACTCGCTGTCAGGCGCGTAGGTGTGGAGCATCTCCACCTCTCCGACGTGGGATTTTGCCGGCCTGAAAGCGTCGTTCACCCGAAAAGAAATCCGGTATTCACTGTCCTCCCCATAGAAGACCTCTTCCGCCAGGTGAGACGAGGGCGCAAGAAGAATCTCCCGGCCCTCCGGCGGGTTCCGGTTCTTCCGTTTCTCTGCGAATCTGTCAAACAGTCCCATTTCAAAATCCTCCTGTCAAAGATTTTTTGGATATCTTTTGATTTTGATTCTTCTGCAGGCGGCTCCGTTGGAGCGGAGGCGCAAAACAGCCCCACGCGAAGGCGTGAGGCTGTCCTGTTGCATTCAGTGCAAACGTCCGATATTCTTCGAATCTTCCCTTATCTCTGCTGCTCCCGCATCTTCGCGAAGCACTCGCTGCAATAAACGGGACGGTCGGACCGGGGCTCGAAGGGCACGCGGGCCTCGCCGCCGCAGGCGGCGCAGACAGCGGTGAAATACTCCCGGGGACCGCGGGCGGCGTTCTTGCGGGCGTCGCGGCAGGCCTTGCAGCGCTGGGGTTCGTTCTGGAAGCCGCGCTCGGCATAGAACTCCTGCTCACCGGCGGTGAACACGAACTCCTGACCACACTCTTTGCACACTAAAGTCTTGTCTTCGTACATGATGTTACCCTCTCTTTGAAAAGAAAATATATTGCGTTCAGCATCTGCTGAAATCGCCGGAAAGTAAGTGCCGTGCCACCTTGCGACGAATGCGCTGCACAGCGTTGTCCACGGATTTTGGGGGCTTATTCACTGCCTTGGCAATTTCCCTGCAAGAAAGACCATCCAAATAATACCCCAAGATCCTCGCTTCAAATTCGGACAACTGTTTCCGGACACCGGATAAGAGGGCCGCCGTGTGTTCTCTGTCGATCAGGAAATCTTCAGGATTACGCTGCGCCAAATTACTGGTACCAGAAGCGATGGAATTGCTTTCAAACTCAAAGTATGGAGTATCCAGAGATACCGATTGATTCAAGGGCTGCTGCTTATCCCGCCGGTCTGCTCGGATTACAGAATAGAGCCGGCTGCGGATGCAGATCTCTGCGAAGGTTCGGAAAGACGTTTCTTTTTCCGAGTTATATTCCCGGACTGCCGTAATCAGTCCGACCATTCCCTCTTGGGTCAGGTCCTCACTGTCCCCGCCTGCCAGAAAGAACGGACGGGCACAGGTGCGCACCAGACGATTGTATCGAGCTACCAGTGTTTCCTCCGCCATTCGGTTCCCGGAAGCAGCCAGGAGACAAAGCGCCTCGTCCGACTGATCCTCCAACGCCAGTATTTCGTTTTTGTAAGTAGTGCACATGATGTATTATACCCGCCTGTCCCTGAAAATGTCAAGTATTTTATCAAAATCTTCAAAAAATCTCTGGAAAATCTTGCATTTTTATTGACTCATCCGAAAAAAAGCAAAATTTTTGTATAGTTTTGACAGAAATGATGCTGCTGATTATAAAAGTTTCGCTCAAAAATCCAGCGATTTCACAAGGCTCACTAAACGGTCCGCCGTATTTTGTGCAATCTGGCTGGTCTTTGCCTCAACCATCACACGAATCAGCGCCTCCGTTCCGGAGGCCCGGACCAGAACGCGGCCCTCCCCTGCCAAAGTTTCCTCCTCACGGCGCACCGCTTCGGCCAGCTGGGGCGAGGCCATGATTTTCTCCTTGACGCCGCCGCTGTGGGGAACCTCCAGATTGACCAGGACCTGAGGGTAAGACGCGCAGACGGAGGCCAGCTCCGAGGCCTTCTCTCCGGACCGGGCCAGCACCTGGAGAAACTGAAGGGCGGTTACCTGGCCGTCGCCGGTGGTCTCCAGGGCAGTGAAAATGGTATGCCCGGACTGCTCTCCGCCGACGCGGTAATCCCGGCGGAGCATTTCTTCCAGAACGTTCCGGTCGCCCACGGCGGTGCAGATCAGGTCGATACCGTAATTCCGGCAGAATTCGTGAAGTCCCAGGTTGCTCATGACCGTTGCCACCATGGCGTTGCCCCGCAGCAGCCCCCGGCGCTTGAGGTCCAGGGCGCAGACAGCCATGACCTTGTCGCCGTCAATGACGCTGCCCGTCTCATCCACCAGCAGACAGCGGTCCGCGTCGCCGTCAAAGGCCACGCCGATGTCATAGCCCTCTGCCCTCACCTGGTCCGCCAGGTCCTCCAGATGGGTGGAGCCGCACCGGGCATTGATGTTCACGCCGTCCGGGGTCCGGTGAAGGAACACCGTGTGGGCCTTGAAGCGCCCGAAGAGCTCCGGCGCGGTAGCGCTGGCGGCGCCGTTGGCGCAGTCCACCAGGATGCGGAGCCCCGAGAGGTCCGACTCGATGGTAGAGGCCACGAAGTCGATGTAATCCCGTTTCAGCTGCTTCATGCCGTGATGCCGGCGGCCGATCTCCCCCCGGGTGCGGTGCTCCATGGGCCGGTCCGACAGAACCTTTTCCTCCACCTGGTTCTCCAGCTCGTCGGGGAGTTTGTACCCCTGGCTGTTGAAAACCTTGATGCCGTTGTGCTCATAGGGATTGTGGGAGGCGGAAATGACGATGCCGGCGTCCGCCCTCTCCTGCCGGGTCAGATAGGCCACGGCAGGCGTGGGAATGTCCCCCACCGGCTTCACGTCGCCCCCCTGGTCGCAGATGCCCGCAATCAGAGCGGATTCCAGCATGTCGGAGGAAATGCGGGTGTCCTTGCCGATGACCACGGTGGGACGTTCCCCGTTCTTTTCCTCTCTCAGGACCTCAGCCACCGCCTGCCCCACGCGAAAGGCCATGTCCGCCGTCAGATTCTCGCCCACCACGCCCCGGATGCCGTCGGTTCCAAATAGCTTACCCATAAATTCCATTACCTCTTTCTTCCAAAATCGTCATCGTCAAATTCACGTTTCAGCGCCCGTTCCGTGGCGGGAATGACCGCCAGAAGAGGAACCAGCTGCAAGCCTGTCAATAGGATGCCGGACCGCCCCACCGTGCCGATGTCCCGCCCAAGCAGCGCCAGCATCCACACCAGCGTAACCGCCAGCATGGGCCGGCCTGCCCGGTACCAGAACCGCCCGCTGTAAGCATGGGCAAAGTCCCAGGTCTCCCGGTTCCGCATGGAGCGGGCCGACCGGTAGCCGAAGGAGCTGTTGATTTCCCCGGGGGGATGGTCCCGGAAGTGCCGTCCGAAGCCAATCATGCACCCGGGAATCAGCAGGACC
>CAOJHG010000020.1 GCA_948435975.1 uncultured Oscillibacter sp.
GGATAAGGATTTCACAAAACCTTCTCGAAGGAGTATGGAGGCTTTATGAAACGCGAAAGATTCTTTTATAAAAAGTTCAAAGCCCTGGAGACGGTACTGTATTTCCGGGAATATTCCCTGTTTTTCCGCTTTTACATCCTGATTTTAACAATTATCATTGTCCTTATCGTTGCCTTTTCCATTTACATCTCCAACCTTCTCAGCCGGAATGAAGCCGTCCGGACCCAGCAGATCAACGAACAGGTCGCCGCCCGAACCGTCAGCCAGATGAACAACTCCATTTACTTTTTAAATCAGATCCTGTCCGTCGCAGGCACCAACCGCTATGTCATCGACGCGGCAGTCCGGCCTGGGCTCTTCTACGCGGACCGCAATCAAAACGTAGTGGCCTTTATAAAGGATATCCCCAAAAACAACGTCTTCATCAACAAAATCTGGCTCTATGAGATCACGGATAATCTGGTGTTTGTCTCGGACGGCACCGTGTCTCCCTTTGACCAGTACAGCAGCGCCAATGTGCTGGACGGCATCATGCGTCAGGCCGAGGACCGTACTGAGACGGCGGTCATCGGTTCGACGGAAAAAAACCAGACGGTCATCACGCTGCTCAATGGAGAAGTCTACCTTATGTACAGCGCCCTGCGGTCCAAGGACGGGGAATTCCTCTTCAAGCTTATCGCGAAAATCAATACGCCTTACCTGTTTCAGGATACCGTGAAGGAAGTGGAAAATCTGGGCTACGGCATCGAAATCACCAGCCCGTCAGACGCGCTGCTGTACTCCAACCGCAGCCACATGGAAAATATTTCCGATACGGCCGAAATCGCACTGCATGACGGCTCTTTTGGCTGGACCTATTCCCTGTACCCCTTGCAGTACGCCGGAAGCGACTGGCTGTACATCACCCGCCAGGCAATCCCATTCATCGCCGCCGCCACGTTTTTCAGCCTGCTCCTGGCCCTGCTTCTGGCGGAGAAGATGTATGCCCCGATTTCAAAAGTGACAAAGAATATCCTGAAGACGGGCGGAGAGCTGCCCCAGCCCCCGAAGCGGCATGACGAAATCGGCTTTCTCTATCAAACCTACTCCTCCATCCTCCAGGACAAGAAGCGAGCGGAATATTTGATTCAAGACATCCGTCCGGAGCTGGAGAAGCAGCTTTTCCTTCTGCTCATAAATGGAGCCGAAATGGAGGAGTCCGCCTTGGAACAGCGTCTGGCCGATATCCACAGCGAACTCCAGACGCAGGGCATCTACCAGGTCATGACACTCCATTACACCGACCTGGACGAGAGCGGAGATGTGGCGTCCTATTTGAGCATCCGCGAAATCGAGCGGGGCGTTGAAGCCCTGTTTCCCGCAAAAGCCGGTCATATCCGCTATGTCCAAAAGGGCCATATCGGGATCATCCTCCTGCAATACCCCGCCGGGACCCCGGCGGACACCATAGCCTCTACAGAAGCGGCGTTTGAAGACCATGTCCAGTTGCTGCTCCAGGCCCAAGGTGTCCGGGTCCTGCTTGCCTGGGGCAATCCCCACGTGGCGCTGCGGAACATGCCCCTGTCCTGCCAGGAGGCGTATGACCGTCTGAAACGCCAGATTTACCTGCAAAGCGACGGCGAGTCCTCCTGCGACGACGCTCCCGTCCCGGACGACATCACACAGGAATATTTCGCCAAGAAAATCGACCACTTGAAATCCCTCATGAACAGCAGCGACATCGCCTCCGCCGAGGCCTATCTCCATCAGCTCTTACAAGAGTTCCGGGGAACGGACCTGGCCCTGGCCCAGCAAAAACAAGCCTACGGGCGTCTGCTGGACACGCTCATCGAAAAATCCCTCCAGTTCCACGCCGGTTCCTGCTGCTCCACGGAGGACTATCAAGAGATGTACCGCTCGCTGGAGCTGAGCGCCGGTCAGGTCCAGCTGGCGCAGCGCATGGAACCCAACGTCGTCCGGATCTTCGGCTTTGTCCGGACACAGCTCCTGCGCAGGCAGAACCGCATTGTGGAAAAGGCGAAGGAATACATCAGTGAAAATTATGACAACGGAGACCTGTCTGCGCAGATGATCGCGGACAGTATCGGCATCACCCCCTCCTATCTCTCCAACCTGTTCACGACGCAGACCGGCGAAAGCCTGGTGGCTTATCTCAACGAGTACCGGGTCCAGATCGCGATCCATCTCTTGCAGAGTACCTCCATCAGCATCAAGGAGATCGGATTCCGGACGGGGTTCAACACCTCCCAGAATTTTAACCGGGTATTCAAGCGGGTAACCGGGAAAACTCCCGGCAAGTACCGGGAGAAGCGTTCGGAGCCGTAATGCGCCTGCGCGCCCTGGCGGACGCGGCGGCAGAAAGAAAGCGGCCTTTTGGAATGCTGCATTCCAAAGGGCCGTTTTTCCTATGCCCTGTCCTCGCAGATGAACATTTTTATCAGTAAGCACCCGTTTCTTCACATATTTAAAGATTTTCCCCAAAAAGGTTCATTGAGAAGAATATTGTCAATTTCCAACAAAAACAAAATCATGTATTCTGAAAAAACAAGGAGGAACGACTATGAAGCAAGAGATTGGCTGGGGCATGATTGGCTGCGGAGACGTAACAGAACAGAAGAATGGGCCGGGCTTAGACCGCGCTGAGGGCTCAAGGCTCGTCGGGATCGCCAACCGGACGCGCTCCAAAGCAGAGGACTGGGTCCGCCGGCATGGCGCCGGACGGGTCTATGACTCGGTGGAGGCCCTTCTGGCCGAGCCTGCTATCGACATCGTATATGTGGCGACAACGCCGGACTGCCACAAAAAATATGCCGTTGCCTGCGCCGAAGCCGGAAAGCATTGTTACCTGGAAAAGCCGGTGGCCCTCTCTTATGCAGAGGCAGAGGAGATCCAGGCCGCCTTCCGGAAAAGCGGCACGAAAATTTTTGTGGCCCATTACCGCCGGGGAATGACCCGCTACAAGGAAATCAAAAAGCTCCTGGAGAGCGGCGTCATCGGAACGGTCCGGGGGATGCAGATCCTCCGCACGCAGAAGCAAACCGCGGAGGAACGCCTTCCGGACGCGGAAAAGCCCTGGCGGGTCCGGGCCGGTGTGTCGGGCGGCAGCCACTTCTTTGAGGGAGACATCCACATGCTGGACCTGGCGGACTATCTGATAGGCCCAGCGGCGGATTATAAGCTGGAGGCATCCAATGAAACCGGCTTTTACCAAGGCGCGGACGTCGTGTCCCTCTCAGCGTACACGGAGTCGGGCGTAATGCTCTCCGGCTTGTGGTGCTACGCGGCTTACCGGGAGCTGGACCAGGTCCTGATTTTCGGAGACGGGGGCAGTATTTCGTTCCAGTACGGTCAGAATGACGGCCCGGTCAAAGTCGAAACCGAAGAGGGCGTTCGGGAGCTTCGGCCCTTCGTACACGAGAATATCGGAACGGAACAAATCCAGGATATCGTAAATGAGCTGCTGGGGAAGGGCCATTGTTCCAGCACGCTGGTTTCCGCCATGCGGTCTTTGCGGATCGCGGAGGCGGCAGAGCGGCAGCGAAAAACCGGCCAGGACCTTGGATGACGCACATCAATTGGAAGACAGCAAGGAAAAAGAATGGGGGCTTGTCTATGAAGGAACGAGTAAGAGAACTGCGGACAAAAAATCTCATGCAGACGCCCGAGATCTGCGTGGAACGAGCACAAATCGTAACGGCGGCTTATGAGGAATACAAAAACCTGCCCGCCGTCCTGCTTCGGGCGAAGACCTTTGAGAAGCTTATGAACGAAATGACGATCTGGATTGCCGAAAACGAGCTGATCGTCGGCAATCAGGCAGAAGTTGCCAAAGGAGCGCCTGTGTTTCCGGAGTATTCCGTGGACTGGGTCCTGCGGGAGCTGGACGAATTTGAGGAGCGCACCTCCAGCCGCTTCCGCCTGACGGAGGAAAACAGGGCGGTCCTGCGGGACCTTTTGCCCGCCTGGACGGGCCGCACCACAAAGGACCGGGCCCTGTCCATCATCCCGCAGGAGGCCAAGGACGCCATGGACTGTCAGGCATTCCTCCTCTCCCCCCTTTCCAGCGGCCTGGGGCACATCGCCGTCAATTATCAAAAGCTGCTGGACTTCGGCCTGGAGGAGATCATGAACGAGATCCAGGAGCGGCGGTCCCACTGCACCCCGCTCCGGGCAGGAGATTTGGAACGGAAAGTGTTTTACGACGCCTGCCTGATTGTGTGCGGCGCCATGATTGCATTTGCCGAGCGGTTCGCGGCGCTGGCGGAGGAGCAGGCCAAAACCGCGGAGGCAGCCCGGCAGTCGGAGCTCCTCGAAATCGCCCGGGTCTGCCGCAAGGTCCCCCGCAGGCGGGCGGACAGCTTCCAGGAGGCTCTGCAAAGCTTCTGGTTCCTGCATCTGTGCCTGCAAATCGACTCCAACGGACACAGCATGTCTCCCGGCCGCTTCGACCAGTATACCTGGCGCTGCTACCAGCATGACATGGACGCGGGGGTCTCTCCGGAATACGAGGAGGAGCTTCTGGGCTGCCTGTGGATCAAATTCTCTGAAATCAGCAAGCTGCGGGATTACATGGGTTCCCTGGCCTTCGGCGGATACCCCATGTTCCAGAATCTGATTGTCGGCGGTCAGGATGTTCACGGGAACGACGCCACTAACGACGTGTCCCTGCTGTGCTGCAAGGTGACTTCCGAGCTGAAGCTGGCCCAGCCCTCCCTCTCCGTGCGCTGGCACAAAAACAGCCCGGTGTATCTGAAACGGGCGGCGGCGGAAGTGGCCCGGTCCGGCATCGGGATGCCCGCCTATTTCAATGACGAGTCCATCATCCCCGTCCTGCGCAACATCGGCTGCTCTTTGGAGGAGGCCCGGGATTACTGCGAAGTGGGCTGTGTGGAGCCCCATGTGGCGGGCAGGATGGAAGGCATGTATTCCTCCGGCTTCACCAATCTCTGCAAGATCCTGGAAGTCACGATTTTCAACGGCGAAGACCCCGTGACGGGGAAGACCATCGGCCTCCCCTCTGGGGACCGCTTTGAGGACTATCACGACTTCTACAACGCCTATCGCCGCCAGCAGCGGTATTTTATGGACCTGCATGTCCAGTGTGTCAGCGCGGTGGAGCTGGCCCATTCCACACTGTGCCCTACGCCCCTGGTGTCCTGCTTTGTGGACGACTGCATCGAGCGGGGCCTGGATGTGCGCTGCGGCGGCGCCCACTACAACTACACTTCCCCGAACGCGGTCGGTCTGGCAAACCTGAGCGACTCTCTCCTGGTGATGAAAAAGAAGATCTTTGGCGAGAAAAAATACACCTACGAGGACCTTCGCCGGATGCTCCGCGCCAATTACGAGGGATATGAGCCGGTGCGGCTGGAATTCCTCAATGGCGTTCCCAAATACGGAAACGACGACGATGAAGCCGACGAAATGGCCAGGATCTGCGGCGAAGATTACTGCAAGGATTTTAAGCGCTATCCCGGCTGGCGGGGGTCCTCCTATCAGCCCGGACTCCAGAGCATTTCGGCCCATGCCCTTTTTGTCGGCAGTCTGGGGGCTACGCCCGACGGGCGGACAAAGGAAATGCTGGTATCCGACGGCGGCGTCTCCCCGGCCCAGGGCCGGGACGTGAACGGTCCCACGGCGGAGATGCTTTCTGTGGCGAAGCTCAACCATCTGGAGGCCACCAACGGTGCATTGCTGAATGTAAAATTTCATCCTGCGGCAGTCCGGGGCGAAATGGGGATGCAGAACCTGATCGCCCTGACGGACGCGTTCTTCCGCCTGGGGGCCCAGCATGTCCAGTATAACGTGATGGACAGCGAGACCCTGCGGGACGCGCAGGAGCATCCGGAACGCCATGGCGACCTGATTGTCCGGGTGGCAGGCTTCAGCGTGTTGTTCACCACCTTGGATGTGGTCCTGCAAAACGACATCATCGAGCGGACACAGCACGATTGCTGCTGACAAGCCTATGGATACAAAAAAGGGGATCTTGTTTGACATCCAGCGGTTTTCCGTACACGACGGGACCGGGATCCGGACCAATGTGTTTTTCAAGGGCTGCCCGCTGCGCTGCGACTGGTGCAGCAACCCGGAATCCCAGGACCTCCGTCCGCAGCCGCTGTACGACGCAAAAAAGTGTATCGGCTGCGGAGGCTGTGTGCAGCGCTGCCCGTCGGGGGCCATTTCGACGGAAAACGGTTATTCCATCGATACGCAAAAATGCTTTGCCTGTGCGGAGCTTCCCTGCGCGGCGGGCTGTTACGCCTCCGCCCTGACCATTGCGGGCCAGTCCTATACTGTGGAAGACATCATCCGGATCGTGAAGCGGGACGCGGTGTTTGACGGCGCTTCCAGCGGCGGCGTCACCATCTCCGGCGGCGAGGCCATGGTCCAGATCGATTTCCTGGAAGCCCTGTTGAAAGCCTGCAAGGAGCAGGAGATCGATACCGCTATCGAAACATGCAGCGCCTGCGGCTGGGACAGCATCCGCCGGACCCTGCCCTATACGGACACCTATCTTTGCGATGTGAAGCACACGGACCCGGAAAAGCTCTGGCGGGAGACCGGCGGCCGTGCGGAGCATCTGCTGGAAAATATCCGCCGCCTGGCGGAAAACGGTGCGTACATCGTCGCCAGAGCCCCCCAGATTCCCGGCTTTAACACAGAGGACCGGGAAAGTGAGGACATCGGCCGCTTTCTCGTAAGCTGCGGCATCCAGCGGGTGGAAGTCCTGAATTTCCACAAGCTGGGGGTTCCGAAGTATACCAAGTGCTTTCTGGGGCGGACACCCAAGGACCGGGAGCCTTTGGAGCCGGAGGCCCTGGAACGGAAACTGGAAATTTTCCGCGGACTTGGCTTAGTGGCCGAAATCGGCTGATCTCGAAATCCATCGGATGCCCATCCGATCGATAATTAAGGAATGTATGGAGGAATTGAAATGAAAAAGTATCTCTCTTTGCTCCTGGCGCTCAGCATGGCGCTGACGCTCGCCGCCTGCGGCGGCTCCGGAAGCTCCGGAAGCAGCACCGGCGGCTTGGACGCTTCTGGCAGCGGCACCAGCGGCTCCGGCGATGGAAGCGCGGCACCTGCCGTCACGCTGAAATTCGCCTGCGACGACACTACCACCTCTTCTTATTACCTGGCCCTGGAGGAGTTTGAGAAGGAAGTGGAAGAGAAGTCCGGCGGCACGATTGCCGTAGACCTGTACGGGGACGCTGCCCTGGGCAGCGCTACGGATACCATCGAGGGCATGAATCTGGGTACCATCGAGTGCGTTTTCGCATCCACCGCCGCCATCTCCGCCTTCGTCCCTGAATTCTATTATGTAGACGCGCCGTTCATCTTCCGCAACGCCGAACACGCGCATGCGGTCGTAGACGGTGAGGTCGGCGAAATCATCGCCCAGGCCAGCATGGACGGCCAGGGCATCCGTATCCTTGGCTGGTACGACACCGGCTTTCGCAACATCTACTCCACAAAGGCCGTCCGCAGCATCGACGAGCTCAAGGGCCTGAAGATCCGGACCATGGAGTCTGACCTTCACACGGCGACCTTCGAGTCTCTGGGCTGTATGCCCACCCCCATGTCCTCCTCGGAGGTCTACACTTCCCTCTCTCAGGGCACCATCGACGCGGCGGAAAACTGCTACTCTTATGTAGTCAATCAATCCATGTATGAGGTCTGCCCCTATATCATCAACACCGGTCATTTCTATGGTTTCTGCGTCATCATGATTGCCGAGAAGGTCTTCCAGTCCCTGACGCCTGAGCAGCAGGAAATCGTTACCACTGCTGCCGCCAACAGCGTGACCTATCAGAGAGACCTGATCGATCAGCAGAACACGGAAGCTGCGGACTTCCTGGCGGAAAAAGGCATTGAGTTCATTGACCTGGACCGGGATGCTTTGAAGGAGACGGCTCAGAGCGTCTATACCAACTACGCCGACCGGCTGGATTCCGAGATCATGGAGAAAATCGAGAATACACAGGGTTAACGGACCAAAGGAACCCAAAGAGGATACTGTGCATCTGCCAAACAGCAGATACACAGTATCCTATATCCAATAAGAGCCAAGGAGGGAGCTATGAAAAAACTTTTGAAAACCCTGGCTGATTTTGAATCCTATGTTTGTGTGTTTTGTTTTGTGGTGATGGCATGTGGATGCTTCTTTCAGGTACTGAACCGCAATATCTTTCAGATCCCTATCAGCTGGACGGAAGAACTCTCCCGCTTCGCCATGGTCTGGATGGCGCTGCTGGGGTCTGAGATTGGCCTGCGGCAGCATAAGCAGATGAGCGTGGACGCTGTCGTAAACCGTCTCCCCTTCCTTCCCAGGAAGCTGGTGGAATGCCTGGGCTGTCTCATCAACGCGGCTTTCGCCGGTATTTCCGCCGTTTACGCGGTCCAGTTCGTCGCCATTACTTATCAGAGCAATCAAATCTCCAGCGCGATGAACTGGCCTATGTGGATCGTATATTTAATCCTGCCGCTGAGTCTGTTTTTGATGTGCGCCTTTGAGATCTGGGAATTTACATACCTCCTGCTGAAGCGCCCCGGCCCCCAGCAGGACGCCGAAGAGAAAGGAGGAGACTGATATGTCCACAAGTACTTTGGCGCTGCTGCTGTTCGGTCTTTTCGCGGTGTTGCTGATATGCAAGGTCCCTGTATCCTTCTGTCTGGGGATTGCCAGCACGGTTTGTCTGTTGATTCTGGGTTATCCGCTGACCGTCGTCGGACAGAAAATTTTTAACGCGCTGAACTCCTTTTCCATTATGGCAATTCCACTGTTCATCCTGGGCGGAAACATCATGTCAGAAGGCGGCATTTCCAAACGTCTGATCGAGTTCTGTGAATCGCTGGTAGGCAATATCCGGGGCGGTCTTGCGATCGTGGTCATCCTGGCCTGCGCCTTTTTTGCCGCGCTGTCCGGCTCCGGCCCCGCCACGGTCGTCGCTATCGGCAGTATGATGTATCCTGAGATGGTCCGGCGGGGCTATCCCAAGCATCAGGTGGCAGGATTGGTATCCGTCGCCGGGGGCCTGGGGCCCATCATCCCGCCCAGCATCATCATGGTGGTCTACTGCACCATGACCCAGACAAACATCGCCAGCCTCTTTTCCTCCGGTTTTGTCGTGGGCGGGCTGCTGATCCTTGCGATGTGTGTCGTGACCTTTATACTGTCCAGAAAGCATCAATGGCCGGTGGCGGAGGAAAAATTTTCTATCAAACGGGCCGCTGTCTCCTTCCGCCATTCCATCCTTGCCCTGCTGATGCCGGTGATCGTCCTGGGCGGCATTTACTCCGGGCTGTTCACCGCTACCGAGGCCGGGGCCGTGTCGGTATTCTATTCCCTGGCGGTGGCGCTGTTCGTCTACCGGACGCTGTCCTGGAAGGACTTGATCCCCATTTTCAAGACTTCCGCCGTCTCCTGTTCTGTGATCCTGTTCATTATGGGCACCTCCACGGTGTTCTCCTGGCTGTTCACCGTCAGCGGCATTTCGGGCTGGATCGTCAGTACAGTGACCAATGCTGGTCTTGGTTATTATCCTATCCTGATTCTCATTACCCTGATCCTGCTGGTGTTTGGCTTCTTCCTGGAGGGGATCGCCACCGTGACCATGCTGATCCCTCTCTTCCTGCCGGTAACGGCTGCCGTGGGCATCGACCCCCTGCATTTGGGCATGATCGTCACGATGACCAATGTTATGGGCTGCATGACGCCGCCGGTGGCAAACAACATCTTTGCATGCAGCACCTTTACCGGACTGCCGATGGGCGAAATCAGCAAGGGCGAACTGCCTTATCTGGGGTGCTTCTTCTTTGTGCTGCTGGTCGTGGTGTTTTGTCCGCAGTTAATCACGTTCTTTGCGTAATCCCCCATTTATTTATGGGTCAGACCCGGCGTTGCGCCTCTGTGCTTCTGTGATTCACGCAACAATAAGCGGACAGCCGCAAAATGCCGGATGGGCCAGAGAGGAGATACGACCTATGGAGGAAAAACTGTTTGGCTATACCCAGTATGATGAGCACGGCGAGGCCGTCCTGTGTACTTATGAAAATGCGTATCGCGCTATGATGATGGATGTCCGCACGTACCACATGAAGCCCGGAGAGAAGCGCAGCTTCTGCCGCTTTGGCGAGGAGTCCGCCGTACTGCTGCTGCGCGGGAAGGCAGTGTTTGCCTGGGACGGCGGACAGGAACAGGTGCGCCGGAAGGACGTCTTTACCGACGGGCCTTTCGTCCTGCATGTCTGCGGCGGGAAGGCGGTGTCTGTGCAGGCGGAGGCGGAAACGGAGCTTCTTGTGGCCTGTACAAAAAACGATACGGCCTTTGCCCCAAAGCTCTACTGCCCAGAAGATGCGCCCTATCGGGCATTTGCAAAGGACAAATTCGGCGGTACGGCAAACCGGCGTGTGAACACGATCTTTGACAAGGAAATCGCACCCTGGTCGAATATGGTGCTAGGCGAAACTCTGAACGACCTTGGAAACTGGTCCTCCTACCTTCCACACCGGCATCCACAGCCGGAGCTCTACTACTTCCGCTTTGACCATCCGGACGGATTCGGGGCCAGCTTTGTGGGTGACGATGTTTTCAAAAGCGTCGACGGCAGTTTTGCCGCCATCCCCGGGGGACGGGTCCATCCACAATCCGCCGCGCCAGGCTTTCAGATGTACACCTGCTGGCTGATCCGGCATCTGGACGGCGACCCATGGCTGCAATCCACCCGATTTGAAGACGAGCGTTTCCTATGGCTGAATGACTGAACGCAGATTGCAACGCAGTAAAATTATGGTATTTTTAGGAAAAATCTCTGTGTGGCAATTAGTGTTTCTGCGGACTATTCGAAAGTACAGGGTAAGTAGGGTCACGGTCAAGCATATTTATAATGGAGTGGGAATTTCGTTTTAGGACTTCTTTGATGATGGCTCTTTCAAAACACAGAAATAGTTCAAAGAAAAAGGCTAGTGAGAGTTCCGCTCCCACTAGCCTTTTTTCAATTTTAGGATATCAGGGTAAATGCCCTCTGTAGCCTTCCAGACGGCAGCGGAGTGGTCTGCTACAGCGCCTGGAAACGGAGCTTCCTCTCCGCAGCGTATTTCATGGCCGCAGAGCCATCTGGAGCACAAAGAATGAGCTTAGGGCAGTCTTCAAAAGCATCGGCGGCAATCTCTTCAATGCTGGCCGGGAAGACGATCCGCTCCAGCCCCATGCAGCCGGAGAAAGCCTGACAGCCAATCACCGTCACACCCTCCGGAATAGTAATACTGGTTATACCCGCACAGCCCTTAAAGGCCCGGCCGCCGATCTTCGTCACGCCCTCCGAGATGGTGACGCTAGTCAAGCTCGTATAGACGACGGGATCTTCCCCGGCAGTCTCTGTGTGCTGTTTGTCCATAGCCGCCTCTTTTTCAGGCAGGCCCGGCTCCCGCAGGCCGGGACAGTCCCGAAAAACCGACCGGTCAAGCTCCACGCTCTCTGGGACCGTCGCCCTGGTCAATCCCGCACAGCCGACAAACGCGCACTCTCCAATTTTTGTCACGCCCTCCGGGATGGTCACGCCGGTCAGCCCTGTACATCCATAAAAGGCCCTGCTGCCGATTTTCGTCACACTCTCCGGGAGGGTGACGCTGGTCAAGCCCCTGCATCCATAAAAAGCCCCGCTGCCGTAGAACCGCCCCAGGAGCGGTATGTGGCCGTGAACACCAGCTTTGCCCCGCTGGGCGAGTACCTTTCCCAGCAGACGGAAAACAGCGTTACCCTCTCTTTCGCAGACGTTGAGCGGGTGATCGGAAAGCCCCTCT